>CAZCRV010000041.1:0-12432 GCA_964501175.1 uncultured Clostridium sp. | reverse complement strand
ACGACCGACACCATATACATATGCGGGGATTAGCCCACCACTCACCTCCACGGGTTCCTTAGTTTGCCGGTTCTTGACTCTATTTTAACACAAATTTATTAACAAAAAGCGAAAAGCACCTGCGGTTTCATAACCCCGTCGATGCCTTTCGCAGAAAGGCAGTTTATACATATGAATATCAAAAATAAGTGGATCGCTGCTCTGCTTGCGCTGGGCATGCTCTGCGCTGCATGCGTGGGCTGTAATCAGCAGACAGATCCCCAAAACCCTGAAAACACCTCGAGCAATGAGACCGAACAGCAGACGCAAGAGGAAGCACCCGTTACCAAGTACGGCAACTTTACCACCGAGGGCTCGGCTCTTACCTTGGAGGAGATCTTCAAGGACGAGATCAAGCACACAACCGATACCTTTGCAACCGGCTCTTCCTATTCGGATGAAAAGATTTCTAACGTTTACAAGATCGCCGATTACGTTGCAAACTATGAAAAGTACATCGAAGAATACGATGCCCGCGAGGAATTCGATAAGCTGTACGCACAGACCGGATTTACCATGGACTTCGGCTTTGGCTCTGAAATGATCGCGCACTTTATCGGTATGACGGGCGAAACCTTTGACTACACAAACAGAATGCCCGAGCTGCTTGACTTCCCCAAGGTTGCCGCAGCGCAGACTACCAGCGTCAACGCAGTCATGAAGGCAGCGGAAAACCTGGTCAAGGATGGTCAGAGTGGTGTTTCGGTCAATCAGCTCACCCCCATCAGCTTCTCCAGCCTGAAATCCACCGACGGTCCCATCTACTTTGCCCTGGGCTCTTACCACACCATGGCCGATCTTTCGAACGTGCAGAGAACCGGTGACACGCTCAGCGCAACCCTGACCTTCCGCATCGTAGACTACTACGATTGGGCAGAGGATGCAACCGAGCCCGAGTTTACCTCTTATCTTGAAAAGCTGGACGAGGACTATCGTCTGCTGGTTGGTGAAATCATTGACATGCCCACACTTGAGGCCTTCTGCCAGGCAGATATGGCTCAGCTGCATTACGCAGGCTTTGCACAGAACTTCTTGGCACATGGCACGGTCGTTTATCAGATCACCTGGACCGCAGGTCAGACCTTCGACCAGGCTACCGTCGTTCCCGCAAACTAATCATCCTTCTCAAAAGCACCAAACAAAATTATATAAAGGAGAACCATCATGAAATTCCGCGCACTTTCTTTGCTTCTCGCGATCCTTTTGCTTCTCCCCTGCCTGTTTGCATGCGCCGACACGGGCTCTGACAATCCGGATGATACCTTGGCCAATCAGGAAAGTGAAACCGAATTCGATCCCTTTGCCGAGCTTGACTATGGCGGAGAGGAATTCTGGATCTACACCAGTATCAACGCAGCGTCCACCGGCATGGGCAACTCCAACTTCATGATCGAGGGTGAAGAAGAGCCCGAATCCTCGGACATCGTGGCATCAGCCGTTTACAAGAGAAATCTTAACACCGAAGAGCTTTTGGGAATCAATCTGGAATACGTGCATTCCGACCTGGTTTACACCGCCGTGGCTGACGACGTAAAAAAGTTTGTCACCTCGGGCTCTAATGAATTCGATCTGATCATCAACGACCTCTATCCCTTGGCGGGACTGAGCATCAACGGCTATTTTGTCAACACGCTGGACGAGAGCTACAAGTTTGATTTTGATCAGAAATACTGGTACTCCGATTACATGACCGACGTAAGCTTTATTGAAGGCTATCAGTTCCTTTTGGCTGGTGACTATTTTGCAGACGTCATCCGCAGCGGCCACTGCCTGCTTTACAACAAGGACCTTTACGAGGACAAATACGGCAATCCCGACGAGCTTTACGAGATCGTGCTCAACTACGAATGGACGCACGCCAAGATGCTGGAGCTCATCTCTGACAGCTACGAGGATCTCAACGGTAATGGTCAGAAGGACGAGACCGACCGTTACGGTTACGTCATCAGCGATATGTGGGGCAGCTCGATCCCGCTGATCGCATCGGGCGACACCAACTACATGACCCGTGAAGAAAACGGATATCCCACGATTACCATCGATAATGAGCGCACCTATGCTTTGACCGAGAGTATTTATCATTTGATGTACAGCGAAGGAACCAAGGTATTCAACGAGGGCGAAGTACTCAACGCATTCATCAACGACCAGGCCCTGATCGTTGGTTATCAGAGACTGGGCTCGCTGGAAAACATGCGCCACATGGAGCATGACGCGGGCATTATCCCCTATCCCATGCTGCTGGCAACCGATAAGCAGTACAATACCTCCTCGCACGATACCACCGAGGTTGGCGTCATTCTGACCACCGCGATCAATGATATGGAATTTATCAGCACCGTGCTTGAGGTGCTCAACCGCGAAACCGCCGAGACTGTTATGCCGCAGTACTACGAGACCGCACTCAAGGTCAAGTACACCGACGACCCGCAGGCAGGCGCAATGATCGACATCATTCACGATAACTTCCGTAACGTGTTTGAGCTTGCATACGATTATGCTATCGGCACGCCCATTCAGAGCGTCATTTACGGCACCATCGCGAGCAAATCCTATAGCGTAGCCTCCAAGCTGGCAAAGTCGCAGAAGAGCTGTCAGAAAAAGATCGACAAGCTGATCAAACAATGCGAAGAAGCATTTATTGAAGAATAAATATTTATCAGAATCAAAATTACGCCGATACGGAGCATCCGTATCGGCGTAATTTTATTTTGCGGGATCGTAGGGTACGTAGATCCTGAAGATCGGCTTCATATCCTCCGCTTCAAGATCCAGCAATGACGTCAGAGGTGTTTTGGATACGTTAAAGGCGCGGTAATTGAAATCTCCCCACCAAAGCTCATCCACCACGATCATACTTGACGTTACCTGTCCGGGTCGCAGATTTCCCGCAAGCGCAGCATCCTCAATCCAGCCCTCGGGTCTGTATTGCCATCCGCTTTCAATGACAATGATGGAACCCACAGGCAGAGTTTCCTTGGTAAAGATCTGCGTGGAATAGAACTGATTGGCAAGCTCAGAGCCCTCTATTCTGTTCCAATGTCTGCCACCCGGCTCACATGCGTGATAATATCCGCGCACAAACTCCAGCTCCAGCTCGTATAGATCCTCAATGCTCGGCTGCTCGGGTGCTTCTGCCGTAGGAACGGACACCGCAAAAGGAGTTTGTACGGCAAGCATTGCCGCTTCAATAGCCAACGTGCGCTCTGCTGCCGACATTCCCGCGGGAGCGTACGTCACGTTCTCAACGGATCTTCCCGTCAGCGTCTGTGCAAAGGTCAGCGCTGCGATATAGCGTCCCGTGTTGCTCAAATGATATCCGTCCCTGGTCAAGGTATCTCCCGGCCAACCGGCACGCGCATTCTGAATGGCCGTGCCGCACGGGATCACTTGGCAGATCTCGGGCTTTGTCAGCACCTGCGTCTGCACGGTCTCCACGATCTTTTGATACATGGTCATCTGGTCGCTGTCATATTTGGGGAAAGCTCCGTGTGTGGAGTCCTGCTGATATGCCCAAGTCATATTCCAGACAAGGCGCGCATCGGGCGCCATTTCGGTCAGCCTTTCCAGATACTCGTGCAATCTGCGGTAAGTGCTGGGCAAGCCGCTGTCGTGGCTGGCCTGCTGTACCGAGATAAAATCCCAGTTCTCGCTCTTGACCTTCTCGGAAAGCACGTTGCCCTCGGTCACGGACCAGGTGCCGCTCGTGTTTTCGTAATACAAATAGTCGGGATTGTCCTTTTTGGCATTACTGAGGTGCGTATTGACGGTACAGCCGCCAATGGCCAGGTTGCCAAGCTTGATCTGCTCAATACCAAGATCCTGCAGAATTCCGTACAGGTATTCCATGCTGTCCACCGAAAAGCTGTTTCCGATGCACAGAATCTTCAGCACGCCGTCATCCTCCCAGCCGGGGCGCAGATCGACCACCTCTGTCTCACTCTCGCTTGGCTGCTCGGTTGTTTCCGGGGCAGCTTGCTCTGTTTGCACGTCGGTCGTCGGTATTTCGGACGTATCCGAACCCTGTCCGCCGGCTTGGTTGCAGGAAGCAAGCAAAAGCGCACACAGCAAGACACAGACAACTCGCCACATTATCTTTTTTCGCATAAAAGCCTCCAAAAAGCAAACGCACCTGCGACTCACTCATCGGGAATCGCAAGTGCGTCTTTGCTTTTAATAACTCACTTGTAGTATGATTTTACTGTGCTGCGTCCACGATTGCGGTGAACTTAGCGGCAACCAGGGATGCACCGCCGATCAGACCGCCGTCAACATGCTGCTTTGCAAGCAGCTCTGCAGCGTTCTTATCGTTCATGGAGCCACCGTACTGAATGGTGGTAGCCTCTGCGATCTCCTGGCCGTAGATCTCTGCAAGAACCTCGCGGATCTGGCCGCAGGTCTCGTCAGCCTGCTCGGGGGTAGCGGTAAGACCGGTACCGATTGCCCAAACGGGCTCGTAAGCAATAATGACGTTAGCCATCTGCTCAGCGCTGACGCCTGCAAGGTCCAGCTTGGTCTGCATGGAAACAACCTCACGGGTAATGCCGGAGAGTCTTTCCTCCTTGACTTCGCCAAGGCAAAGGATGACCTTCATGCCTGCCTCAAGGGCTGCCTTGGTACGAGCGTTAACGGTTGCGTCGGTCTCACCGAAGTACTGTCTTCTCTCGGAGTGGCCGATGATGACGTACTCAACGCCGATAGCGGTCAGCATCTCGGCGGAAACCTCACCGGTATACGCGCCGCTCTTTGCAAAGTGTACATTCTCTGCACCGATCTTGATGTTGGAGCCTGCAGCAGCCTTCTGTGCTGCATCGATGGTTACGTAAGGAGCGCAGAAAATGATATCGCAGTTGTCCTTACCTGCCACCATGGGCTTGATCTCTTCAATAAAAGCAGTTGCCTGTGCGGGAGTGAAGTTCATCTTCCAGTTGCCCGCAATCACGGTTCTTCTGTTAGCCATGTTGTCGATCCTCCCCCCAAAATTATTCCTTGTCACCAAGGCAAGCGATACCGGGCAGTTCCAGGCCTTCGAGGAACTCGAGCGATGCACCGCCGCCGGTGGAGATGTGGGTGATCTTATCAGCATAGCCAAGCTGCTCGCAAGCTGCTGCGCTGTCGCCGCCGCCTACGATGGTGGTTGCTTCGGAAGCAGCCAGAGCCTCTGCTACTGCAATGGTACCCTTAGCAAGGGTGGGGTTCTCGAATACACCCATAGGACCGTTCCAGACAACGGTCTTTGCGTTCTTGACAGCCTCTGCGTACAGAGCCATGGTCTTAGGACCGATATCAACGCCTTCTCTCTCTGCAGGGATCTTGTCAGCGTCGTAGATCTCAACGTCAACGGGAGCGTCGATGGGGTTGGGGAATTCAGCGATGGTGGTTACATCGATGGGCAACAGCAGCTTAACGCCGTTTGCCTGGGCCTTAGCCATCATGTCGCGGCAGTAGTCGATCTTGCTCTCATCCAGGAGAGACTTACCAACGCCGTAGCCCTTAGCAGCCTGGAAGGTGTAAGCCATACCGCCTCCGATGATCAGGGTGTCAACCTTGGTCAAGAGGTTGTTGATAACGTTGAGCTTATCCGAAACCTTAGCGCCGCCCAGGATTGCAACGAAGGGACGCTCGGGGTTAGCCAGAGCCTTACCCATGACGGAGATTTCCTTCTGAATCAGGTAGCCGCAAACTGCAGGCAGACCTGCGTGCTGAGCAACACCTGCGGTGGATGCGTGTGCGCGGTGAGCGGTACCGAATGCATCGTTTACAAAGATTTCAGCAAAGCTTGCAAGCTGCTTTGCGAATTCGGGATCGTTCTTCTCTTCCTTCTTGGTAAAACGGGTGTTCTGCAGCAGAACGATGTCGCCGGGCTTCATAGCAGCAACCTTAGCCTGTGCATCGGGGCCCACGGTGTCTTCTGCGAACACAACGCCGCCGCCAAGCAGCTCGTTGAGCTTGTCTGCAACAACCTGGAGGGAGAACTTCTTAACATCACCCTTTGCCTTTTCAAGAGCAGCAGCGGTAGCAGCTTCTCTTTCAGTCTCGGGCAGCTTTTCGATCTTTGCGATCTCCTTCTTGTCCAGCTTGAGCTCCTTGTCAAACACGTTGTGGGGCTTGCCCATGTGAGAGCAAAGGATGACCATAGCGCCCTGTTCCTTGAGGTACTTGATGGTGGGCAGAGCTTCTACGATTCTCTTCTCGGAGGTGATGACACCGTCCTTCACGGGTACGTTGAAGTCGCAACGAACCAGGCACTTCTTACCGGCAACGTTGATGTCTTCGATATTCTTCTTGTTGTAAGTCATGGATGTATTCCACCTTTCACAAATAATTTTTTCCACTTAATACTATATCATATTTTGTACGCATTTGCAAGAGAATTTGCACAAAAAATCAAAAATCGGCAAAAACATAAGACAGGGCACATATGCGCCCTGTCCGTTTGTATAATATGGTATTATTCCTCTTCGAGCTCGGTGATGGTAAACGAGAATTTCGCAATGCTCTTCTTGTTGACCTTGCCGTTTACCCAGGACTCGATCTCGTACTTGACAAGCTCCTCGGGCATGTTGGCGCTCTTGAAGGGCTTACCTGCCCAAACGCCTACGCCTTCGCCTTCATCCACGCCATCGCAGACCAAAATCAGATATCTGCCGCCGGGAATCTGGTTCTCTTCAAATTCGCAAACCAGGTCGCTATTGTCCGCAAAGTCAACGTACTGCTGGGTATAAACGGGCTCTGCTGCGGTCGTGGTCTCATAGTCAGTGTTCCAGGTAAAGATCTTGATGGTCAGGCTGCCGATGCTATCGCTGTAGCTGGGAGCGGGAACGGAAGCCTCGTAAAGGAAGCCACCCTCGGGAATGGTGATTGCAACACCGATACCCTTCTTATAGGTTTTGGCGATATTCATGTCAGTTTGCGTAAGGTCTTCCGTATCCCAAACGTCTACGTAAACGTCAACGGGGTCCGGGATACCGTCATCGGTGGTAGCCTCTTCGGTAGTAGGAGCTTCGGTGGGCTCTTCGGTGGGAGCCTCGGTCGTTGCCTCGGTGGTCTCTCTGGGTGCTCTCGGCTCTTCCTTTTCGTCGCATGCTACGAATACGCAGCACAGAAGCAAAGCTGCCAGAACGATCGTAAGAATTCTTTTCATGATATGTAAACTCCTTTCAAAAGTTACTATAGTGTCATTATAGCAGATATTTCTGCTTTTCGCAAGGGGTCCCGGACAATATTTTCACATTTTTTCAAAAAGCTCTTGACAAAAGGCACCCACGGACGTACAATAAATGCAACAACCGCATAAAAAATCAGGGGTGCTGAAGGCTTTGTGCCAACGGCTGAGATGCGCAGGCGCGCGAACCCTTAACCTGATACGGATAATACCGGCGTAGGAAGATTTGTAAGCCTTGAGATAGGAATCCTCAACCGCACGGAGATTTTTCGTGCGGTTGATTTTTATCTTTAAGGAGGAGGTTTTTATGAATACCTCACAAAAAACCAAACGTCTGACCGTCAGCGCGATCATGCTGGCAACCGCGGTCATTCTTGCGCTGATCAGCTCTCCCATCCCGCCCCTGACCTTCGGCGGCAGCTTTACCATTGCCAGCATGCTGCCAATCGTTCTGATCGCCTACATGTACGGCACCAAATGGGGACTCTTTACTGCGTTCACTTACTCGGTTATCCAGATCATCATGGACCTGATGCTTGGCAAGGGCTCGACTCTGCTTGCCTATTTCCTGCCCAACAGCGAGGACTTTATGGGCTTTGGCGTCGCAATCGGCATTTTGCTTCTGGACTATTTCGTTGCCTATACCGCGCTTGGTCTTGGCGGAGTATTGAGAAACAAGATGCATAAGGTGCCCGCTATCATCCTGGGCGTGCTTATCGCCCTCGGTGCGCGATACGCGGTGCACATTGCATCCGGCTACCTGTTTTTTGGCTCATGGGCAGAATGGTTCTTCTCCCAGGAGGGCTTCTATGCCATTGGTGAAGTCATTTTGAACGCTTTCAGCGGCCAGATGCTTGCAATTGTTTACTCGATCTTCTATAACGGTCTCTATATGATTCCCGAGATCGTGATCACCGCCATCTGCGCCTCAGGCGTGGCGTGGATTCCCTACATCAAGAAATACGACGTCAAGTCTTGACTTTTTTTCCTTCTTGTGCTATAATCGCACTTGCAGCTTGGCTAAACGGCCGCGCCGTATGTTGCCGAAAGGTATTACGGTGAGGAAAGTCCGGGCTTTACAGGGCAAGGGTAACTGATAACGTCAGCCGCGGGTAACCGCCGGGAAAGTGCAACAGAAATAAACCGCCGCGCAAGCGGTAAGGATGGAAAGGCGAGGTAAGAGCTCACCCACTTCTATGGTAACATAGATTTGCTGTAAACCCTACTCAAAGCAACACCGTTCGGGGAATGTCTGCCCGACAGCCGCAAGGACCCGATGGGTGGCATGAGCGTTTTCGCTCGGAGCTTTTTGGTGACAAAAAGCAAAGATAGATGGCCGTTCTCGACAGAACCCGGCTTACAGGCAAAGCTGCAATGAAAGCGCTGACGCGGTGAGTCAGCGCTTTTTTGCAGCTTTGCCTGTAACTCTTGCGCAGCAAGAATATCACTCTTGGTTATATCCGCCTCGGGCGAGTGATATTGCGCGCATAGCCGCGCAGTGATATTCACCTACGGTGAGTTTCATTCGCTGCGCGAGTTGTGTATGTTTTCACAATTTTCATGAAAATTCGTGATTTCCCTTGCAAGCCCGACGTATTTGTGCTATAATGTACTTGTAGATTTATGCCAACAGGAGCAAACCCCATGAAGGAATTTCACATCGGTACACAAATATATTTCGGAGAATCGGCATTGGACAGACTTTCAGAGATCGGTTTTGATCGCGTCATCATCTTAGCCGATCCCTTTGTTGTGACCTCGGGTCTTATCAAGCACGTCACGGATAAGCTTGACGGCGCAGGCGTGAGCTATTCCCTGTTTATCGATATCGTTCCCGATCCCCCCGTGGATAAGGTGATTGCGGGTGTTGCCGAGGTGCTCAAGGGAAAATACCCCTGCATGATCGCGGTCGGCGGCGGCTCTGCCATTGATACCGCCAAGGCGGTGCGCAAGTTCGCAGGCCAGATCGAGTCCGGCTACACGCCGCGTCTGATCGCCATTCCCACCACGTCGGGCACGGGCAGCGAGGTGACCTCGTTTGCCGTGATCTCCAATCCCGCCGAGGGTAAGAAATACCCCCTTTGCGCCGACGACATGATGCCTGACGAGGCGATTTTGGACGAAGTGCTGGTCAAATCCGTGCCTGCAGCCATTACGGCAGACACCGGTATGGACGTTATGACCCACGCCATCGAGGCCTACGTCAGCACCAATAACAATGAGTTTTCGGGCGCTCTTGCCGAGAAAGCGGTCGAAATCTGCGGACAGTTTCTCATCCGCTCCTGGGCGGACAACAACGACGCACACGCGCGCCGCAAAATGCATATCGCAGCTTGTCTTGCGGGCATTGCCTTCAATTCCGCATCCCTGGGCCTTGTGCACGGCATGGCACACCAGCTGGGCGCACATTTGCACATTCCACACGGACGCGCCTGCTCGCTCCTGCTCCCCTCGCTGATCGAGTACAACAGCGGCATTACCACCTCTTCAAGATCGCAGGCAGAGTATCCCCCTTGCGTGCGTAAATACTGCAACGTAGCGCGCATTTTAGGCGTGAGCAACTTCAACGAGATCACCACCGTGCGCGCGCTGATCAGCTACGTGCACTTCATATCGCAGGAAATGCATATGCCCGCCCGCGTATCCGAGGCGACCGACATCTCGCACGAAGAGTACCTTGCCTTGGTGGAAACCATGGCCGAGGGCGCTTTGGCAGACTCCTGCACCGCAACCAATCCCCGCGTACCCACCAAAGCCGAGGTCGTGGAGATTTATAAAGCCATTTGGTAAAAAAGAGAACCGACGTCGTCGGTTCTCTTTTTCACTCGGCGCAGCCGAATATCACTTGGACGAAGTCCAAATATCACTCGCGCAGCGAATATCACTGATTGATGCCCGTGGCATCAATCTCCGATCCTCCCCACTCAACCACGCAGAATCCCTCTCGCTCAAACGGCTCAAATTCTTGCGGTTCGATCTCCACAGCCTGGTCAAGCGGCATATACGCCATGAACACGCGTAACAAACTGTCGGGCGCGGGGTTGATTTCAAGAGCTGCCGAATCGGTATAGGCGTCGGTCTGGAAGCTGATCAGATTGTAGGCATTATTCTGCATGCGCGGCAGCCAATAAATGATGAATTCATTGGCCTCGCGGGCGTTAAGGCCCTGCTCTGTCAAAGCCCACTCCAAAAATGCCTCGGTATCCGCGCCTGTGACGCAAAAGCCCTTGGAGAAATCATATTCCGTGTCGCTCTTTCCTTCCCAGAACAGGCAATAATACTGCTTGCCGTCGGGGAATGCCAGCGTACCGTCGGGATAAGCGACAAAATTCTGCCAGCCGGTCGTACCGTGCGCGGGATAGGTGAAGGTCAGCTCGCCATCCAAGAGCACGCGCACATCGCATTCGGTGGGCGCCTCGGGATACAGATAAATGACAGGCTTTTCGTCAACCACGCCGCCCCAATCCTCGGTGCATTCGTGGGTATCCTCCTCGGTCGTCTGCTCCTCTGTCGTCTGCGGCTCGGTGTCCGGTACTTCGATCAAAATAGCGGTCTCGATCGGCTCGGGATCGGTGGGATAAGTGTCTTCTTGCGCGCTCTGCGCGTCAAAGCCGTAAACGGGATCGTTGTTGGCGCAAGCGACAAGCAAGCCAAGACAGCAAAGAATCGCGATACAAATGCTCAGTTTCTTCATATTCATAACCTCCATACAAGTTCCTTTGCTTATATAGACGACCGAAATGCAAAAATGTTCCCCCAAAAAAGAAAAAAGTTGCTTTTTCAAGGCAACTTTTTTCTTTCGCGAGAGCTTTTTGACAAGCATTGCGATCAGCAGCATGATATACGACGCTGCGGTAAAGCACGCAACGTAGATAAAGAGGCACCAGGGATACGGCACAACGGCCTGTACGCTGGAGTAGACGGGTAAGGACGGCGCGCAATGACGGCTGACGAAGAACATATTGAAGGTCTCGCCCGGCACAATCCCCACCACCACGGCAAGCTCGTTGAGTGCGACCGCGATACCAACTGCCACAGAGAACACAGCCATGCCACCCAGAATGGTTTTATGCTCGGCCTTGACCGTACCCGTGTAATACAGAAATACACCGATCACGATCATGGACGCATGGCAAAACATGCTTTGGAAATTGATCCAAACGCTGCTTGTGAACACGTCACCGGGATAGATCATGACGCAAGCCCCCGCGAAGATCGCAAAAGTGGCAAGAAAGCTGTAGAGCGCGCTTTGCACCTTGCCGTGCGTCAGGCTGACGAGATACCCGACATACATGGGAATCGAGCAGAATTGCCACGGAAATGCGTACCATTGAAAGTCAAACTGCAAGCCGCCGTCATAGGAAAAGCTGTATTGGATCTGCTTGTAGATCTCCAGCGCGATGACCATCACGGCCGTGACAAACACCACGCCCGCTACGTTCCGGATCTTTCCCCGCTTGTAAAGCTGACACAGCAACACGGCAGCACCTACCGTGAGCAGCAGCCAAAGAATATGATACCAACCAAATAAGGTTGGCGTTGTCATTTTCAAATGCATGAGATCACATAAAAATTCTGCCACGTCCGCACCCCTTTCCTCATCATTGCTCCCATTTTACCACATTCGACACAAGCGGACAATCACCGCGCGTCAATCTTAAGAATTTTTAATATTTGCCGCTTGCCACGCGGTGCGTTCTATGATATAATAAACGCAGAAATATCATGCAAAGGAGCAGGAATTATGAAGCATACGCAAAAGGATATGGCTCTTTTGAGCTTTGCAGAAAATCATCACGATCCCGCCCGAGTTCCCTTCACCTTTACCTTAGACGGCACGCGTTACGAGGGCTTTCCCGAGGCGTTCTGCCCCTGTGTCGAGCGCGAGCGCATTGACGCAAATATCACGCGCTACCGCATCACCGCAAAGACCGAGGACGGTCTGCTTTTGATTGCGGATCACTATGCATATCGCGATTTTGCCGTGAGCGAGTGGGTCATGAGCATCAAAAACGTGTCGGATCACGCCTCCGGCACCATCTCGGATTGGAGATTTATCACTACCTTCGAGGCAGAGTCTGCATCCTTGTACCACGGCAACGGCGACACCTGCGGTGTCAACGGCTACGAATGGCAGACCGACGCGCTGACAAAAACGCCACTTTGCATTGCCCCCGTGGGTGACGGCACCTCCTGCAACGGTGCGTTTCCCTATATGCGACTGCTGA
>CAZCRV010000040.1:0-12540 GCA_964501175.1 uncultured Clostridium sp. | reverse complement strand
GACATCAACTGCATGCCGCTTGGGAAAATACCCGTTTCAGTATTGTGCGCTGTACCCAGGACGACGAAATGGGTGGCCTGATGGGTGCGACCAAGATGCGCGAGGACGGCTCGGGCTGGACGGCCGAGATCGCAATTCCGTGGGAAAATCTGATCTTTGACCTGATTGCCAAGCTGGGAATCAACGATCTGAACGATCTTAAGATCGATTCTGATAACGTCAAGGTCGTTATGCTGGTCTGCTACCTGGACTATGATCAGGACGGTATGATCACGGGTGCTTGGGGCACGGCTAAGGACAAGGGCTCGCTTTTGAGTGGCGAGGGCTGGTATCCCGAAAACGGCGGTATCACGCTTTGGTTTGATCCGGGCGATCTTCGCGTTGAGGATTTCGATATCGAGGACGTTTATTACAATTACGTTGAATAACGAAAAGACCGCACCTGCTTTTGCAGGTGCGGTTCATATTTACCTATGCCTTCTCGGTCTTGCTGCAATTTTGCCTTTGATCTGCGCGGTCAATACTGCCGAGGCACAAAACAGCGCAACGAGCCCCGCGCGAATGCCGAGCGACGCGCCAAGACTAAGGCCGAGCGAGAGTGTTTGCCGCAGCTCACCGCTGAAAAACAGCCCCAGCAAAAGCCCGAGTCCTATGTAAATGCACCCGCACAAAAGCGAGCAGGGAAGAATGGCTGAGTCACATTTGAGCCCCACGCCAAGGCCGCCGAGCAGGCAGGAGAGCACCATCGCGCCAAAGCCCAGCGGTAAGATCAGCGCATTCGGATCGGGGGAGTAATAGGCAATCACAGCACCCGCTACAAGCAAAATAAGTCCACCGACTGCGCAAAACGCCATGCCCCACAAGGCTCCCGATGCAAAGCTGCCGCTGCTTTGCGCCCTCTCGGCTTCCCGCACGCGTGCGGGAAGAATCCCTTTGGCTGATCTGTTCATAAAAAACGCCTCCGTATCCATAATATTACCGTATTTGGTAATACTATATGAGTACGGAGCCGTTTTTATGTTTGGGAAATCCCAATTACTTCTGTGCGTCCTCTGCCTTGACGTCCACCTTGCTGATCGCGCTCTTGAGCAGGCGGATCTTGGTGCGGTCGTGGCTGGTCTCGATGACAACAGTTTCGTCTCTGATGCTGATGACCTTGCCGATGATGCCGCCGATGGTGGTGATCTCGTCACCTACAGACAGGCTGTTACGCATTTCGTTGACTTCCTTTTCCTGCTTCTTCTGAGGACGGATCATAAAGAAATAGAAGAACACGCCAACCAGAACCACCATGATAATGGTCATGATGATCTGACCGCCGCCACCTTCACCGCCAAGCAGATTGGTTAAAACCGAAAAATTCATTTTTTATCCTCCATTGAGAGTTTTCACATACACAACTATTATATCCCATAATTTTCCGAAAGTCAAGCCGAAAACGAAAAAGGTGCAAATAATTCATATCATGTTAATAAACGTGTGCTATCATATAATGTGATATATTATGTCAACACCTGATTATGGAGGAAAAATATATGAAAAAAGATAAATGTCCTCCTTGCAAAAAGACTTCCATCGGTGGCCAGGCCCTGATGGAGGGCATTATGATGCGAGGACCCAAGAAAACCGCCATGGCAGTGCGCAATCCCGAGGGCGAGATCGTGCTCGAGATCAAGCACAATGACAGCAAACCCCCGCTGATTACCAAGATCCCCGTGGTGCGTGGCGTATTCAATTTCGCCATGTCCATGATTCAAGGCTACAAGTGCCTGATGAGATCGGCAGAGATCTCGGGTCTTGAGGAGGCAGAGGAGGAAATGCGCCGCGAGGCTGAGGCCAAAAAGGCCGCCAAGGCTGCCAAAAAAGCGGCTAAAAAGGGAAATGCTCCCGCAACCGAGCAACAGTCCGAGGCTGAACAGGCACCCGTCGTCGAAGAAATTGCAGCCGAGCAGCAAGAGCCCGTAACCGAGCAGCCTTCTCTTGAATTCGTAGGGGCGAATCACGATTCGCCCGAAAAGAAAGAAAAGAAAAAAGCAGACAGCGCATCCATTACCACCACGCTTGTCATGATCCTTGGCGTCGTTCTTGGCCTGGGTCTTGCTATCGTGCTGTTTAAGTTCGTACCCACTGCACTTTATGATCTCTTGGTGTGGCTGATCCCCACGCTCAAGCCCGAAAACGTGGCGCTGGAGTCGCTGATCCGCTCGCTGATCGAGGGCATTCTCAAAATCGTCATCGTGGTTGGCTACATGGCTGCCGTTTCGCTTATGAAGGAGATCCGTCGTACGTTCCAATATCACGGTGCTGAGCACAAATCCATCTTCTGCTACGAGGCAGGTCTGCCCCTGACTGTGGAGAACGTGCGTAAGCAGAGAAGATTCCACCCCCGCTGCGGCACCTCGTTCCTGATTCTGATGGTGCTGGTCAACGTGTTCGTGTCCTTCTTTATCGAGCCCTCGTTTATCGCCATCTTCGGTGGCACCATGAAAGAAATTCTTGGTCCCATCCACGGCGTGCTTCCCACGCTGGTACGTACCGGCATATCCTTAGTATTGCTCCCTCTGGTCATGGGCATCGGCTACGAGCTGCTCAAGTTGGCAGGCAGATACGACAATTTCGTAACTCGTCTGATCTCGCTGCCCGGCGTTTGGCTGCAGCACATCACCGTGCTTGAGCCGGATGACAGCATGATCGAATGCGCGATTGCCGCCATCAAGGAAGTCATCCCCGAGGATGAGAGCGATAAATGGTGAACCGTACATCAAAGGAGGATTGAATGATGAGAATTATTTGCTGTAACAATTACGCTGAAATGTCCCGCGTTGGCGCAGACATGGTTGCCGACGTGATCAAAAATAAGCCCGCATGCGTGCTGGGTCTTGCGACGGGATCTACCCCCGAGGGGCTGTATGCCGAGCTGATTTCCAAGTGCGGCAAGGGTGAGCTGGATTTCTCGGCTGTCACCACGGTCAATTTGGACGAATATTATCCCATCTCGTCCGAAAACGAGCAGAGTTACCGCTATTTCATGAACACCAAGCTGTTTGACCACGTCAATATTGACAAGGCAAACACCTACGTGCCGGACGGCAGCGCATCTGATGCTGCAGCAGAGGCCGCAAGATACGAGGCCTTCGTGCGCGGTCTTGGCGGCGCGGATATTCAGATTCTGGGCATTGGCCGTAACGGTCATATCGCATTCAACGAGCCCGCCAAGGCGCTGCACCCCGCAACGCACGTCACGGGTCTGACCGCAGATACCATTGACGCAAACGCACGCTTTTTTGCAAGTGCAGACGAGGTTCCCACCAAGGCGTTGACCATGGGCATGGGCACCATTCTCTCGGCTAAGAAGATCATCATCTTAGCAAACGGCAAGGGCAAGCACGAGGCTGTCAAGGCAATGCTTGCGGGCACGGTGACCACCGCTTGCCCCGCATCCTTCCTCAACTTGCACGCTGACGTGACGCTGATCTGCGACCGCGACGCATACGAGGGATGATATGAGTATCGAGCAAATCAAAGCGCAAGCGTCCTTGGCAGCAGAGCAGCTGCTGGATGCTGCAAACGTCAAGCCGGGACAGATTTTGGTAGTCGGCTGCTCCTCGTCCGAAATTGCGGGAGGCAGCATCGGCCACGCATCCGCGCCCGAGGTGGCCGAAGCGGTCTACGAGGCCATTTCCGAGGCCTGTGCGGCACGAGGCCTTTATCTGGCGGCGCAATGCTGTGAGCACCTCAACCGCGCGCTGATCGTGGAGAGAGCGTGTGCAGAGCAGTACGACCTGTGCGAGGTCTGCGTCATTCCGCAACCCAAGGCAGGCGGCTCGTTTGCAACCGCTGCGTGGGCGAATATGCAAGAGCCCTGCGCGGTGGAATCCATCAAGGCGCACGCAGGCATGGACATCGGCGGTACGCTGATCGGCATGCATTTGCGAAGCGTGGCAGTGCCCGTGAGAATCCCTCAGAACACCATCGGGCAGGCAAGCGTGCTTTGCGCGCGCACGCGCCCCAAGTTCGTGGGCGGCAGCCGTGCGGTGTACCCGGACAGCGACAGAAGATGAATTTTCTGTAAATTATAGAGTAAATCTATTGAAACTTACCCAAGGTATGAATGTAAAATGTGGTTGTTACACAAAGCATATATGCTGCACGACCGATCGTGATCGCTTGTAGGGGAGGCTGATAGCCTCCCGTGGGCGGATACTATCCGCCCCTACGATCAAACGATTCGGTTTGTGTATGGTATTGTGTAGCAACCCATTTTTACTTTGAAAGAGGACACTATCATGAAAATGAAAGAGATTTGCGAGCGCTCCGGCTTGACCGAGCGCGCCGTGCGACTATACTGCGAGCGGGGGCTGGTGCATCCCGAAAAGTACAGCGAGCGAGGCAGGGAATACTTGGTCTTTTCGGATCACAACCTGCGTGAGTTGGCCATTATTTCCGAGCTGCGCCACGCCGATTTTTCACTTGACGAGATCGCGCTCATGCTCGAGAGCCCCGAGAAGTGCGGAGACGTGCTGGCAGGCTGGCGCGGCCGCGTGACCGAGCAGAATGAGCGCCTCTCCCAGGCCAAGGAAAAGCTTGCCGAGCTTTCTGCGCATCAGCAGCTCTCGGCAGAGATGCTTGCCGAGCAGCTGGGGGCAAAGATCACCGCCCACGGTGCAGCACCTTATCACGGCGAAACCTATGCCGAGTTCTGCAATCGCAACCCCTGGGAGGAGATGGAATATTCCGCTGAGATGATAGAGATCTGCGCAAGGGAAGAGAGGCGCGAGCAATTCGGCAAACGCTTTTTGCTCATTTACTGCATCTTTATGGGGGCTACCACGCTGCTCAGCGCCCTTGTCAACCTGCTCTCGTCCGGCTCGCTTCTGTCCGGTGTGATCAGCATTGCGGTATTCATTTTGCTGACCACCTATCTTTTGCGCGGCGCGGCCTGGGCGCGCGTAGTGGCCATTATCAGCCATATTTTCGGCGCATTTTCGGGATTTTGGCGCATTCAGTACTTATTGCCCGGTGCGCGCATCGGCATCGAATACGAAACAACCATGGACGGCACGGTCACGTTTACCGAGCAATTCATGCCCCAAGGCCTTGGCATTTTACTGACCTCTTTGATGGTGATTGCCATTGCCCTGGAATGCGTGTGCATCTATATGCTTTGGTTTCACAAGGGCGTCAAGGATTACTTATACGGGCGAAGCCTGTAATGTCTGAAAAAACAGCGAAATCTGCGGATTTCGCTGTTTTTTATGCTTTATTTAACCGAAAGACTTGTCAAAAAACGTTATATATTGTATAATAATCATATCTTATTGAAAAACTCGGAATGCGCAAGATCGGGTCGTTTTAATAAGAATCATTCATACGCATGCTTTGAGCGTTTTCCAAAATTTTGTTTGAAAGGACATCATTATGAAAAGAACTGCCATCGTTCTCTCTGTGATTCTTGCCCTCTCCATTCTTTCCGCCGTGCTTTGCAGCACGGTTTTTGCACTTGATACCGATTCGTTTGTGCTGGAAGGCGATTCCGTCGAGGTGGACGGAACTCGCGATCAAGAAGTAAAAATCGTATTTTACGGAACTAAAACGAAAACTTACATTTCGCTTGAGGGTGAATTTTCCGCTACTGCAAACGATCAAGCAGGCATTGTCTTAACAGATCTGAGCTTTGCGGAAGTCTTCGAGGAAGGATATACAGTAAATAATGAATCGGGAGAGTTTCATTATTTGGATGACATGGAGATGGGTGTTGCTATTGCCGGCGATACACCTATTTTGACAGCAACCTATCTTGTGCCGGCAAACACAGCACCGGGGGACTATACGGTGACTCTTAATACACATGAAATCATGAATGAGAGTGGGGAAGGTATTTCTGAATGCCAGTACACCGCTACCATCACTGTTACCAATCCTACGTACAAGGCCGGCTTACAGGCGGATTTTATTTCTGCCAAGGTGGGCGACACGGTAAGCGTTGACGTTTTGGTGGGCGGCAGCGAATTGGGTTTTGCTTCTTCGCAGCTCAGCCTTGCTTACGAGGGCCTTTCTTTTGTGTCGGGTTCTGCCGCAGTCAAGGACGGTTACGTTAGCTTTGAGTATAATAACGAAAACAGCACACTTAATATCATTGACTACGGACAGTCCTGTACCTTGAGTGCAGAGAGTGCGGTCAAGGCGTATACGCTGACCTTTACGGTCAACGCTTTGGCAGAGAATGCCGTAAGCGGCACTGCGAATGTGCAGCTTGCCGCTGCAGCCTTCAGCAAGGCCGCAGCGGCTGCCGAGCAGGATCTGACGGCTGCGACTCTGACAGGCACGACCGCGCAAATTGCCATCACGCCTGCCGATCTGCACGTGCAATTGCCCGAGGGCTTTTTCTCGGTTTCGGGCGAAAATACGGTTGCATACGGCCAAAACTTTACCTTTGCGGCAGAAAACGTGCATTATACGTATGATCTGAACGCAGAACCGTATGAGCTCATTGATAACGAAAACAACACCTGGACGATTCGAAACGTGACTTCCGACGTGGAAGTGACCGAAAACACCGAAAAAAGAGAGGCAAAGCAGTATACCATCACCTTTACCGATCCTTCGCATCTTGTGGATATGAATACAAACGAGGCGTCCGCACCCTACGGCACGGATTTCACCTTTACTCTTGAGAACGACGTGGATGCATCCACCTCGGACGGCATGCACTATGAGGTTGTGTCCATTTTGTACGCGGATGGCACCGTCGTGCCTTGCACGCCAAACGGCAAGGTATATACCATCAAAGGGCAGGACATCACGGGCAATATTACGGTCAAGACCAAAAAGACCGCCCTGTCTGCGGACCAATATGCCATTGAAATGCCGATCAATTGCTCCGAATTGACGGTAGATCACCAAGTTGTAGGCAAAGAGCAGAACTTTACCGCAACGCTGACCCTGGATGCCGATCCCAACTATACCTACACCGTCAGGTACAAGATCGGTGACGGCGCGGAGGTTGTGATCAACAAGTGGAGTGACGACGGCAAGTTTGCCATCATCGGCATCAACGCCCTCGTGACGGTCAGCGTCGAAAAGGCGTTTGACCAAAATTCGGTTACCGTAGCGGTGTCCGAATATCTTGCACTCGACCAAGGGCGCAGCATGTATTTGGTCAAGGTCACGGGTGAGTTGGATTACACGTATGACTCAAGTGCAATGTTCTATTCCGAAAAGTACGGCGCACAGGTGTATCTGGTCATCACCGATGCCAACGCACCGCTGACCGAGGCGGCAGCGCGTGCCAAGATCGGTCTTGCAGGCGATGACGCAAAAGAGATCAGCTATGACGGCAACGTCAACGGCTCCGCGGGGCTTGACGCAAACGATGCGCAGCTGGTCTGGAACATGTATAATGCCGAGTACGATGATTTTGATCAGGCGGTCACGGTAGAAAAATTCCTGCGCGCGGACGTGAACGGTGACTGCAAGGTTGACATGAACGATGCTGCCGAAATCGTTCGTTTGATCAAGCGGGAAAATGAATAAACAAATGCTTATGAACGCAAAACAAAGCACGTTGCTGCTATTTGTTCTTGTTTTGGTATGCTGTTCGCTCTCCTTTCCCGTGGGTGCAGAGCAAACTCCCGAGTTTCGCTATGAGATCACAGTGGACGGCGAGGATGCCGTTGAGCTTGACGTGGGCGACGTGATCACGGTCACGCTGTATCTGATCCGCACGGACAAGGACGCGCCCTTTACCATGTATGCCATGCAAAGCGAGCTGCGCTATGACGGTTCGTTCTTTGAACTGGTAGAGGACAGCGTGCATCTGCGCGAGGGCGTGCAGAGCAGCGACATTGCAAGAGAAGGCGACTTTCGGGAGCTCTATATGAACTATCTTTCGCTCTCGGGCGGGGAAGAATGGCAGGCGCGCACCTATATTGGCAGCTTTCAGCTTCGCGTGATCGGCACGCAGGGCGTAACTACCATCACCAATCAGGATTACAGCATATCCGCGCCAGGAGCGGACAAGGGATACCCCGGCAGCTCCAATCAGCTGACCGTCATTCTCGATTCCGCCTGCCTTGTCAGATTTGAATCTAACGGCGGCACGCCGATCGACGCACAATCGGTTGTGTTTGGCGAAAAGGTGACGCGACCGCCCGATCCCGAGCGCGAGGGCATGCGCTTTGCGGGCTGGTATACCGATATTTTTCTGACCGAGGCTTGGGATTTTGATTCAGACGTCGTACAGGGAAATATGCGACTGTACGCCAAGTGGGTCGAGATCGGCATGGAACCCGATACCGAGACAGATACCGAGACAGATACCGAGACAGATATCGAGACAGATATCGAGACAGAGACAACCGCTGAAACAGACCCGCCAGAGACCGAAAGCGAGCGCGAGAGTGAGAGCTTGCCAAATAATCAACCGCCGCAGCGGCAAGAATGCCTGTTCTGCGGAAACATGACGGAGGGCGCGCTGTGCACCCGCTGTGCGGTCGTGGTCATGGTCGCACTTTGCATGATCGCAGTGCTGATCTTCGCGCTGGTGATCTGGTTCTATTTCCGATTTTATAACAAGAGCAGAACGTAATAAAGTATGATAAAGGGCTGAGTAGTTATCGACTCAGCCCTGTTGTTTAATTGATTGTAATGGTCACGCTTAGCTCGTAGCTTGCGCTCTCACCGGCAACGCAAAGCTCGTATTTGCCTGGCGCGGGGCTCTCTATGACGAGATCGTCTCTCGCCCCAATCTCAAATTCGCCCACGATCTGATCGTCGCAGCGCACGTAAACGTACAAATTCCCGCTTGTTCGCGTGCTTTCCACCAAGAAGGTAATGCTTTTGGTGTTCTCGGTTGCGCGAACGCTCTCAATCGCCTCAACGCCCGAGAACTTGCTGACCTTGAAGGTGTGCGAGTCGTTGATCTGGGTGTGCAAAAAGCCGACCTTACTGCTGCTGTTTGTGCCCTTGACCAGCTCCTCCTCTGTGATAGTGGCAAGGGAATAGTCGTCCTGGCCGTTGGTGTCCTCGATCTGCCCGCAGGCAACAAGCCCCAGGCACATGGCCAATATCAGGCCGAAAATCCAATAACGTTTCATATCTGTCTCCTAACTTATAAGAAAAACGTGGGAATCAGCAGCACGCCGCCCGTAAGGATTGCCAATCCAAGCCAGATTGCAGAGAGCAGAATGACCAGCTTCCAGCGCTTACGGTTGGGAGTCTTTTTGCGGCAGCTCATTACGATACCCAGCACCATAAGACCAATGGGCAGCAGATAGAGCAGGGGAGAGGCCAGCAGTAAGAAGAATACCATGGAAAGCGTTGCATCCAGGGACTCGACCTCGTCCTCAATCAGATTGACGGAGTGATGCTCCATTTGCTCGGTCGCAGCCGCGATCTGCTCCGATTCTGCCGCGCTCAGCGTGTATACGGGCACGTTGCCGCTGCGGAAGGAGAGGTTGCCGTCCGCGTCGAAGTGGCTGTTGTCAAGCCACTCGTAATCCACGTACAGGTATTGGCCATCATTGTCAAATACTACGCCAACCACGTGTACGAACGTCATGGTGGAATCGTAGCCGTAGATATCGTAATAGGTCAGATTGTCCAGCTCTGTAACGTCCATGGCAGCATCGGAGGTCTTGCCCTGAAGGGTTGCCATCAAGTCCGCATCCACGGGTGCGCTGAAAAAGCGGCTTTCGGCCAGCTCGTATGCTGCATAATTGCCCTTGGCGAATTGATCCAGCGCAGCCGCACCCTCGGCGGTCACGTACACGCGGAAATCAGCCATGTCGCTGTAGTAGTCAAATACGACCGCCACGTCGCGGTTGACGATCACGTTGCCCTCAACCTCACTTGCAGGCTGACCGATCAGATCAACGTAAGGGCTGTCGGTTTCAATGCGCTGTGAATATTCGTAAAAATTGTGGGGTCTGAACAGGTCGAAGGTATAGAGCTCGTAGCGCGTGTAGACGGTATCTCCACCTGTCAGCGTAAGCTGATCGTCGGATATCACCCATTCGACCTGCTCCTCGCTCTCGGTCGCAGCGTCGGATGCGAGCACGGGGAGCGAGAGCGAAAGCATCAGCGAGATGCAAAGTAAAAATATCGAAAGCTTTTTGACGTGTTTCATATTGCACCTCCCATTAAGACAAATTGAGCTTGCGCTCCAGGCGCTGCATGGTGCAGTTGGCAAAGATCACGCCAAGCGTCAGCGCAGCCGCAATCAGCACCAATATCAGCATATAAATGGCAATCCAGCCAAGCAAGGGGACAGTGAATAGCGCAGAAAGCCCCATGCCGAGCATGGCAATCGTGAGCACCAGATAGATCGCCCAGATAAAATAGGTGACGAAATACAGCATCATGGACGCAACGCCAATGCCCGCGTAAACACCGATCACGCCCAGCGCCTTGCGCGAGCGGAACAGGGTTGCGGCCAGCGTGATGATCAGATATTGCAGCATCAGGGATGCAAATTCGATGACTACGACCAGCACCAGGAACAAAACGAACAGTACAAGGCCGTACAGCGCGTCAAGCACTTCAAGTCCTGTAAACAGGCTTGAAAAGCTCATGCCCATGATCTCTGCGATCTGCGGGCTGAGCAGCGCGGGCATCACAAAACCCGATATTGCGCAAAGGATGGCAACAAAGCTTACGGCAAGCGTTGCCAGCATGTAAATCAGACCCGAAACCGCCTTGGACCAGAAAAGCGTGCTGCGCTTGACGGGCAGGGTAAAGGTCAGATATCCTTGATCGGAGAAAAAGTGGCGATAGTAGCGCACGTAAAGCAGAATATTGACACCGCCCGTAAAGATGGCCACCGCATAAATGATGGCAACGTAGGAAATGATGCCCACGAACATCAGCGCAACGGCCGCAAATAGCCACATATCCGGGCCGGACGCGGATTGCGATTCCATCAGCAGGCTTGCAACGGGGATTCCGCTGATGCCAATGCCGCCCACGACCGCGAGCAGCAGCATGACCGCCGCCGCGATCAACCAGATCTTACGCGTGGCGGCAAGATCGTATTTTAAGCATTTCTTGAACATCTGAACACCTCCCTGAAAAGCTCATCCAGGCTCATGCCGTGTATCTCTCGCGTCTGATCGGCGTTGCCGTACATGGCGATCTTGCCCTTGTCAACAAAGGCGAAATCGTCCAGCACGCTCTCCACGTCCGCGATCAGGTGCGTAGTGATGATGACCGAAGCCTCGGGATTGTAGTTGCCGATGATGGTTTTAAGGATATAGTCGCGTGCCGCGGGGTCAACGCCGCCGATCGGCTCGTCGAGCAGGTATAGCTTTGCACGGCGCGCCATGACCAGGATCAGCTGCACCTTTTCCTTTGTGCCCTTGGAGAGCGTGCGCATGCGCGCGGTGGGATCGATCTCCAAATCTCGCAGCATGACCATGGCCAGCGAGCGGTCGAAATCCTCGTAAAAATCTTCAAAATAGTCAAGCATGGCATTGACCGTCATGCCGGACGAAAAATAGGGTCTTTCGGGCAAAAAGGAGATGTGCGCATTGGTCTGCTCGCTGCGTTCCTGCCCGCAGACGGTAATGCTGCCGCCATCCGGCTGCAAAAGCCCCGAGATCAGCTTGAGCAGGGTAGACTTGCCGCAGCCGTTGGGGCCAAGCAGTCCCACAATTTTGCCGGGCTCAACGCAAAAATCCATCTCGTCCAGCACGACGACGCCTTTTTTATAGCTCTTGGAGAGCTTTTCACAAATCAAAATGGGTTGGCTCATGCCTCATTGTCCTCGCTTTCCTGTAAAAATTGCATGAATTGCTGCTTGGTAATGCCAAGCTGTAGCGCAGCCTCGTGGGCGCGCCGCAGATATTCGGTCTGTAAGAGCAGCTTGATCTCTGAAATCACGCCCGTATCCTCGGTGACAAAGCGTCCCTTGGTGCCGTGGCTGATCAGAAGTCCGTCCTGCTCAAGCAACGTCAGCACCTTTTGCATGGTGTTGGGGTTGACAGACTCCTCAAAGGCCAGCGCGCGCACCGTGGGGAACTGGCTGCCGGGCGGGTATTTGCCGCCGATGATGTCCAGGCGATATTTGTGCAGCAGCTGCTGCGAAACCGATGCATGCGGCATCATGTCAATCACGGTTACATCCCTCCGTTTCTTGAATTGTACTATTGTGCTAATACAATCATACAATAAAATCACATGTTTGTCAAGAGGGTAGGGAAAAATTTTTTCCTCTACCTGTATAGTCGCAAATTTTCGCCAAAAGTTCTATGATTTTAGAAAAAAGATGAATAAATTTCGACCTGAAGCTGTCTCCGCGGGATAAGTAAACGCTGCGGATATGCGAAAAGCCTTCCCCGCTTCGCTACCCAGCGGGGAAGGCTTTGTATTGCGCATCCGTATGATTTACTCAACCCTTGTGGGGGATTTTTTTATCTCGTGGTGACATTTGTGCAACCGGTGCAAAGGGGCTTGCAAAAGGCCGCGAAATCCCGCATTGCTCGCATACAGGGACGCATTATTTTCGGTATTTTGGTAAAATATAAGAAAAAATGATGCGTGAAG
>CAZCRV010000039.1:0-12550 GCA_964501175.1 uncultured Clostridium sp. | reverse complement strand
ACCGACGGACGGTTTGCGTATCCATGGAAAAAGCCACTCTTTTGAGCGGCTTTACGGTTATCGGGCGAATCGTGATTCGCCCCTACGGCTTCATTTATTCCAATTCCCATCCTTGATATATTCCGCAATCAAATCGCGGGCGAAGGTGGTCTGATCGTAGGTGTCGATCACGGTCAGGCGGTTGGGTGCGTAGGAGGCGCAATAGGTATCGGTGATGATGTAGTAGGTCGCGTTTTTATCAATCGAGCCTTGAATCTCCTTGCCAAAGTCGCCCAGCGTGATGTAGTAATTGGAGTTGTTGGTATTGATAAATTTACTGAGCAGATCCGAGCCCTTGATCGAGCAGAGCACGATCTGATTGTCAAAGGGCAGGAGCATTTGCAGATCGGCATACTGCACCTCGCCTGCGGCAAGGTCGTAAGGCGAGCGGGTGGAAATAAAGCCGCCGCCGAGCACGATGTCGTATTGCTCGCCCCAACGCTCCAGGCCGTATGCAAGATAGAGGTCGGCAACCTTTTGCTTGATCTGATTGGAATAGCGGGTCTTTGCGTTGACTCCGAGCACCAAATCGCCTTGGGCCAGCTGCTCGGCGTATTTTTCATTGAGTTGATCCACAATGGGATGATCCTCAAAGCTCTCGTAGCGCGCGGTGGGCAGGTATTCAGCCGTGGCAACGATCACGCTGCCCGTGACCAAGTTGACCTTGGCGGTTGCGTGCGTAATGCCGTCGTTGTCGCCGCCGCCCTGCAGGTGATAAATGCCCTCGGAGTCCTTTTTGACGTAATTCTTGTGGGTGTGACCCTCAAAAACAAGGTCCACGTAGCCGTCTGACAGCTCGTAGTCGTATTGACCGCCGCCATCGTGCATGGAGTAGACGATGATATCCGCACCCTTGGCGCGCAGCGCCTCGGATTCGGCCTTGACAAGCTCGGTCAGCGCGTCGTCCAACATGAAGTAAACATCCTCGACCTTGTCGGCTGAGATCGACGAATAGCAGTTGCCGATCGCGCCGATGATGCCGATCTGCACCTCGCCTTTATCTACAAGCACCGAGGGGGTGCAGTAGTCGGCCAAGGTATCGGAGTCGCGCTCATAAATGTTAATGGCCAGGAAAGGGAAGTCGGCAATCGCGAGGTTGTCGTAGATCGCCTGCTCGCCCCAGTCAAATTCGTGGTTGCCGAGCGTCATGGAAACAAAGCCCATCTCGCTCATCCAATCGGTGACAATCATGCCCTTGGTCAGCCCCGATTCCGAGCTGCCCTGCCACATGTCGCCCGAGGAGAGCAGCACGGTGTATGTGTTGTTCTGCTTGGCGATTTCCAGGTAAGTGCTCAGCTCGTCAAGCCCCGGCTGATCGGTCGTGTCGTTGAGCTTGCCGTGCAGGTCGTTGACGGCAAAAAAGTCCACGCTGACAAGCACCGAGATGGTGCATACGTCGCACGTGCCGTCGTCATCCGCATCGGCGTGCGTGCAATCGGGCTCTGTCTCTGATTCCGTTTCGGGTGCGGTTGTCTCATTTGACGTGGCGTCTGTCGTGTCCGAAACATCGGTTGTTTCTGTCGGCTCAGTCGTCTCTGCCGCCGAGTCTGTTGTTTCGGCCGGGCTCTGTATATCGGGCGCATTGCAGGCGCAGAGCAAAAGCATCAGGGCCATGCATACCGCCAAAAAGGGGATCGGTCTTTTCATAAATCCTCCTGGAAAACGTTCTTGGGGATATTATAGCACGGATTGTGGCAAAAGTAAAGATGTTTTTGCTTGTGTTACAAAGCGCAGGCAAGAGGAGGCAAGAGGAGGAGCAAGCCCCTCCCCTACCTGCGGACGGTTTGGAAATCCTTGTCTAATGGATCAAAGAAACCAAAATATCGGGCGGTAGGGGAGGGGCTTGCTCCTCCTTGCATGTATTTATTTACTATGTCAAATACATCTGACGCGCAGCACGCCGTCCAGCGTATCCATCTCGCAAGGACACATAGTGCCCGAAATATCAAACATGGTGTAGGCGTAGTCGCCCTTGGACTTGCTGGCCATGTTTTCAATGTTGTGCCCCTTGGCCGAAATGGCAGCCGAAAGGGTTGCGATGACATTGGGAATGTTCTTGTGCAGCACGCAAACGCGGCTCTCGCCCGTGCGGGGCATGGAAAGTGCGGGGTAATTGACGCTGTTGACAATGTTACCGTTCTCCAGGTAATCTGCCAGCTGCTCTGCGGCCATGACTGCGCAGTTGTCCTCGCTCTCCTCGGTCGAAGCGCCCAAGTGAGGAATGGTCACAGCACCCTTGATGCCGATCAGCTCGGGGGTGGGGAAGTCGGTCACGTAAGCCGAAAGCTTGCCGCTCTCGAGCGCTGCGATCACGTCGGCAGCCACAACCAGGTCGGCACGTGCAAGATTGATGATCTTTGCGCCGTCCTTCATGGTGGCGATGGATGCTGCGTTGACCATGCCCTTGGTGTCCTTGGTGGCGGGCACGTGCAAGGACAGGTAATCAGCCTTTGCAAACAGTTCGTCAAAGGTTGCAGCCTTGACGATTCTGGGGTCAAGATGCCATGCGGCATCGACAGAAAGGAAGGGGTCGCAGCCGATGACGTTCATGCCAAGCGCGAGAGCAGTGTTGGCAACCATGCCACCAATTGCACCAAGGCCGACAACGCCCAGGGTCTTGCCGCGCAGCTCGGTGCCTGCGAAAGCGGATTTGCCCTTTTCCACAGCCTTTGCCACGTCGGTTGCGGGATCAAGCGCCTGCGCCCAGTTGATGCCGCCCACAATGTTTCTCGCGGCCAGCAAAAGCGCGCAAACGGTCAGCTCCTTGACGCCGTTGGCGTTTGCACCGGGGGTGTTGAATACCACGATGCCCGCCTCGGCACACTTGTCAAGCGGAATGTTGTTGACGCCCGCGCCTGCACGCGCGATGGCGAGCAGAGAATCGGGCAGGGGCATGTCGTGCATGACGGCAGAGCGCACCATGATACCGTCGGGGGCGTCCATGGTGTCGGCAACGTTATAATCGGCAGGCAGTTTGGCAAGGCCTACCTTGGCGATTTTATTGAGCAGTTGGATATTCTTCATGGTAAAACTCCTGTTAATTCTTAGGATTCTCGGCTTCGAACTTCTTCATGAACGCGATCAGATCGATAATGCCTTGCGTGGGCATTGCGTTGTAGATGGATGCGCGCATGCCGCCCACAGAGCGGTGACCCTTGAGGTTCTTAAAGCCTGCCTTGGCAGCCTCGGATGCAAACTTCTTATCCAGCGCCTCGTCGCCCGTCTTGAAGGTGACGTTCATGATCGAGCGGTAAGCGGGCTGTGCGTGGGTGATGTAGTAATCGGTGGAATCAAGATAGTCGTACAGCATGCCTGCCTTTTCGTAGTTGATCTTGGCAATGGCCTCAAGGCCGCCGATCTCCAAAAGGTACTCGTAAACCAGGCCTGCCATGTAGATGGCGTAGCAGGGAGGGGTATTGTACATGGAATCGTTTTCTGCCATGACCTTCCATTCAAGCATGGTGGGAATGCCGGGCAGAGCAAGATCAAGCAGATCGTCGCGCACGATGACCACGGTAAGTCCTGCGGGCGCCATATTCTTCTGTGCGCCTGCGTAGATCACGCCGAACTTGGAAACGTCCACGGGCTCAGAGAGGATGCAAGAGGACATGTCGGCAACTAAGGGGACGTCACCCGTGTCGGGTACCTCGGGGAACTTGGTGCCAAAGATGGTGTTATTGTAGCAAACGTGCACGTAAGCCGCGTCGGGGCGCACGTCGTCCTTGGTAAATGCGGGGATGTAGGAGAAGGTATCGGGCTTGGAGGACGCGATGCACTTGGCGTCAAAGCCCATGCGCAGAGCTTCCTTGTATGCTTTTTCGGAGAACTGACCGGAAACGACGTAGTCAGCCTTCTTGGACTTGCCCATCAGGTTGAGCGGAACGGATGCAAACTGGGTAGAGGCGCCGCCCTGCAAGAACAGGACCTTATAGTTATCGGGGATCTGCATCAGCGTGCGAAGATCGGCCTCGGCTTTCTCAATGATCTGCATATAGTCGGCAGAGCGGTGGCTCATTTCCATGACAGACATGCCACTCTCGCCATAAGAGAGCAGCTCGGACTGCGCTTTTTGGAGCACGGGAAGGGGCAGCATGGAAGGGCCTGCAGAAAAATTGTATACTCTGTTCATAGTATATTCCTCCGAACTTTAACAAGATAAAGCCATTGTAGCACGAAATGAAAGTTCTGTCAATAGGAAATTGCAAAAAAATAAAATTCTCTCCGAAATTTCGGGGAGAATTTTCAATATATTGCAAGTTACAACGATTTTTCCCTTCATTTTTCGTCCTTGACACAAATCAGCTCCTCGGCGTAGGGCAGGGAGAGGATCCAGTCGCAGAGCACGTGCCATTCATGGAGCTTGTGGTTACGGCGCGCGTAGTACATATTGATCAGATTTTCGTAGTTGAGCGTGACGGTGCGCATCTGATTGTAAGAGGAGGGCAGGGTCTGGATCATGTTGTGCCAAGCCTGCTTGTCGTTCTTGTCGGTAAGGAATTTCTGACGCTCGCTCTCAAGGTAAGAAATGACCGCATCCAGCATGGCAAGGCCGCCCTCGTCCATGCGGTCGCAGGAGAAGTCGTCACGCGAAAATTCCTTTGCGTGGATCTTGTGCATGGTAGAGGTGGAGTTTGCGGTAGTGCCCACCTTGTATGTATCAAATTCCTTCCACCAGTAAAGCGGAGCGGTAATGTCCACTGTCACGAAGATCTGACGCAGGTACTTGCGGTGGTCGCTGCCTGCATGCGCAAGTCTCTTTGCAAGATCCAGGTCGTTGGGGCCAAGCACGTAGTTACCGTTCTCGTCGTAGTAGCTGTCCATTCTGCTCCAGGAGTTCATGGGATTGCGCGCGCCGCGGATCGCGCCCTCCAGGTTCATCACCGCGCTTCTTTCTGTCTTAAGCATATCTATGTTCCTTTCAAAATCACAAATTCATAAATTCATTATAGCATACGGGGGAGGCCAAGTCAAGAGCGGATCAGCGTCTGCGCTTGTATTTTCCTTTTTTCGGTCTCATGGATATGCCCGAATATACGTAAAGGAAATAGCCGCCAAGCAAGAGCACCGCGCACACCGCGCTTGCCGCAAAGGCGCGGCTGGTCACGTAATCCGAGAGCAGGTTAATGCCGTGCAGAATGGGATTACGCGCGTGATCCTCCAGTATCACGCCGTCCACGCTGCCAAGTGGCACGTCCTGGTAATAGACCGTGATTACGCCTACCGCCTGTCCCGCGCTGACGGGTGCGTCCAGCGAGGTCTGGCTTAAGTGACAGCGCACGACCAAGTCGTCGTCCGAAGCGCCTCTGGGCAGATAGACGGTCAGCGCCTCCTTGGCGCAAACCTCCACCTCAAGGCCGAAAAGCCCCGTGTTTTCCACAGGCACGGTGATGGTGGCCTGTCCCTGCTCCAGCACCTGTCTTGTTGCAAAGGATTTGCATGCCCAGTTTGCAAGCTCGTTGGCGTATTTATAAGAGTAAATGTAGTTTTCGTCCTCGTCCGCGCCCATGATCACGCAAAGATAGCGGTCACCGTCACGCTCGGCAAGTGTAACGCAGCACCAGCCGCCCTCGTCGGTGCTGCCTGCGTTCATGCCGCGACACAGGTCGTTGAAATAGCCGATGCCGTAATAGGTCGAAACCAGGCTGTTTCGGTTATGCAGCGTGCGCTCGTCAGAGCGGTTGGTTTGGGGCATTCTGTATTTGACCGCCGAGGTGATCTCCATGAAAAGCGCGTTTTCGCTTGCCGCCAGCGCAATCCTGGCAGTGTCCGCTGCGGTGGTCACCATGGCGTTGTCGTGCAGGCCGGTGGGATTGGTGTAAACGGTCTGCGAGGCGCCCAGGGCGGCAGCCTGCGCGTTCATTTTTGCCACAAATTCCTCTGTGCTGCCGCAAAGCACGTGTGCCAGCACGCTGACCGCATCGTTGTATCCGCTGCAAAAGCCTGCGTACAGCATATCCTTGACTGTGACGATCTCGCCTTGTTCAAGGCCCATGACGCGGCCGTCCGCGCCGTCCAGCATTTGCCCTGTAATGGTGATCTGCCGCTCAAGCTGCCCCTCAGCAAGCCGACAAGCGACAAGTCCCGACATGATCTTGACGGTAGAGGCAGGGTAACGCACCGTGTCGGTGTTTTTGCCAAGCATGAGCGTATCGCTGTTGATATGGTACATATACACCGATTCCGCCTTGGAAACGTCGGGTGGAGGAACGAGAGAGATGACCTCGGAAAGGTCGGCAAATGCGGGCAGAATGCCAAGCGTCAAGAGCAGAACGCAAAAAAAGAGGGAGACGGCTTTTTTCAAATAAAATCATCTCCTCTCTCTTTCTTAGTCAGTGCAAATTATCAAAATAGATGCGCGCGGACTCTGCGTCCTCTGCAATGGCGGCGCGGAGCGCGTCGGCGTCCGCAAATTTTCGCTCGGGACGCAAAAAAGCGTAAAAGGCGGTGTGCAGCATCTTGCCGTACAAATCGCCTGTAAAGTCAAATAAATAGGTTTCACAGTTGACGCGTGCATCGCTGCCGTCCACCGTGGGGCGTGCGCCTACGTTGGCAACACCGTAGTATGTCTTGCCGTCCACCGTGCAGCGCACGGCGTAAACACCGCGGGCAGGAATGACCGACTTGGGTGAAAAATATTGATTGGCGGTGGGAAAGCCCCAGGATGAGCCCAGGTGCTTGCCGTGGTATACCCTTGCGCGCAAGGCCCACGGACGCCCTAACATCATGGCAGCCTTGTCCACCTCGCCGCGCGCAATCATGTCGCGGATGACGGTCGAGGCAATGCGCCGGCCGTCGGGCATGGTCTGCGGGGGCAGAATGATTGTGCTGTCCGCTCCGAAGTGCGCAAGTAGTACCTGCGCGTTTCCCGCAGCGCCCTTGCCAAAGCGGAAATCATAGCCGCATACCACGCCCACGCAGCCGTAGCCCTCCAAAAAGGCAATGAAATCCTCGGCAGAGAGATTTTTCATGGCAGGGAAGGACGCAAGCAGCGCGAACTGTGCACCCGCGTCAAACAGCAGCGAAAGACGCTCGTGCGTGCTGCTCAGATGCGAAGCAGAGCCCTTGAATAAATAGTCGCCCGAAGGGCGCGTAAAGCAAAAAGCGCCGGGCGTAGCCCCCAAGCGGGATGCAAGCTCACCTGCTTTCTCTGCAAGCATGGCGTGCGCTGTGTGTACACCGTCAAAATTGCCAAGGCACAGCACGCATGGTACGGGTGACGGCAAAGGGCGAAAATCCTTGCCAATCAGCATAGCGGGCATATCAGCCGCCAATATAGCTGCCAACCAGCTCGGCAAGCAGCTGCTCACGCTCGAGAGAGCAGATCAGCGCGCGAGCGCCATCCACGTCGGAAACGTAGGTAGGGTCGCCCGAGAGTAGGTAACCGCTGATCTGTGCGACGGGATCGTAGCCGCCCTGTTTGAGCGAATTGTAAACCTTGGAAAGAATTTCTTTTGCGTTCATATCGGTACTCCTTAGAGAATATTATACTTAAACTTTATTATACCGAATTTCGACGAGAATTGCAAGAGCTTTTGCCCCTTTGTTGCGAAAAGTTTCGAAAGTTTTCAAAAGTTTTCAAAAGAATGCGGGAGGCAAGACGCCTCCCGCATATAAGGGGGTTACGTAATGGAAATATCACACAGCGAAAGCCCTGCGTCGCAAAGGAAGATTCCCGCCTTGCCCGGGGTCGCGTCTGCCTTAACGCTGCCGTAAAGCGAGCCGTCGACCCAGATATTGATGCTGCTTTGCGTGATCTCCAGCGAGAACAGGTGGAAATCGTTGGAGGTAAAAAAGAAGTTGGGGCGACGGTAAAGCTCGGTCTCCACGCCGTCCTGTACGTCGATCAGAGTAAGCAGGCATTGCTTGTGGCAAACGCGCAGCTCGCGCCAACCGCGCTCCGTAATGGCAAAGCGAATGCCGTAGCCGCGCTGATCGGTGTCCTCCACGTGCTCAAGCCGTATGCCGCAGCCCAGCGTCAGCGTCTTGTAGGCTTTGCGGGTGGAGAGCAGCGCGTCCCCCTGCGCACGCGCCTGCAGATAGACTTTTCCGTTCTCGGACAGCGGGGCAAATCCCGCGGACGTGTCAAAATGCTGATTGATCTTGCCCATAAAGGCTTGTTCTTTGGCTATGCGAATGGCCTCGTGATCCACTTGGCTGAAGATCTCGCAGCGGTCAAAGATGGCGTAGGACTCGGCAGAGTCGCCAAGGCTCTCAAAGCCTACGAATACGTCGGCAGCCTCGGCCGTGATCTCAAAGGGCAGAGCAAAGGTAGCAGGACGCGAGCTTCTTACCTCGCGGGATGCAAGCAGCTTGCCGCTTAGGGTCTCGGTCACGATCATGCGCGCACCGTCGCCGCCCGTCATGACCTCGGCAGAGAAGGTATGCGTGCCCATGGCGAGATACAGCCCCTGTACGGCACGGACCGGGCCCGCATCGTAGTGCGAGATGTGCCCCTTTTCCTTGTCAGCGTAAATGACCGTATCAATGCTTTCGGGTTCGGAATTTCTCTGCAGCGTCCAGTTGGCAAGTCCGCCCAGCGTAAAGTCGCCGTTTCGGAAGTTGTTTGTCGAGTGCACGCCGCAATCTGTCAGCACGTTGGTACAGGCAATGGGGCCTAAGGTGCAGTTACCCTGATAACGGTTGCCGAATACGCGCACGTTTTTGACGGGGGAGTAGTCGTCGGTCTCGGTATTGTCAAAGGGCACTTTGCCGTTATAAGGGTTATCCGGCCAGGTCCCCACGGGGTTGACGCAAACCAGATAATTGTCGTAAGCTTCAATATCGCTGATCTCCTCGCGCTCCTGAATCGGGTCATTGGTGCCCCAGGTAATAAATGCCAGCGCCTTGCCTCCACCCGAGTTGATATAGGAGTGCACCGTCTTGATGTGTCGGCAGGAGTTGTCCTCGTCCTTCATATTTGTCCACCACAAAATGCCGCGCGGGTCAAAGTAGTGGCAGGACATGACCACACCGTCGTCGTTGGACTGTAAGAAGCAGCGGTTGACCAGCACATGCTGCGCACCGGCTACGCCAAAGCCGTCACCGCTGACGCATTTGACCTCGTGGAGTCGCAGGTTGGCAAGATAGACGTTGCGCGAGTGATTGAATTCGGTGTGATAATTGTTGGAGCGGATGATCTCAAAATCGCGGCATTCACACGTGTCCACGCGGAAAAATCCGATGGGGATGACGTGAATGCGGTCGGGGCAGCCCGAAGCGTAGCCGGGCATATCCACGCCCTCCTCGCTGCCCGTATCCATCATGCGGACAGATCCCTTGCCCGTGATCTTGACGTGGTGCAGATTCGCACCCTGGATCAGGGGAAGGTTACAAACGTGCAGGCAATGCGTCCAGTTGATGCCGGGGATAACGCCGTCATGCCCGTAGGTAACCTCGTAATCGTAATCGTCCGGCAGCTGCGATTGCCAGAGCACCGCGCCGTCCTCAAAGTGCAGCTCCACCATGGAGCGCATGAGCAGCGAGGTAACGATATAGCGGCGGCCGTAAAGCCCGACCGATCCGGGCAGCAGCACGCGTCCGCCGCCCGCAGCGGCTACGCGATCGATCGCCTCTTGAATGGCGCGCGTGTCGTCGTGCACCGCGTCGCCGTATGCACCGCAATCGGTGACCGAGAGCGTGTAGTCGGGCAGCTCAAAGGCGTAAGGATTGGTATTGAAATCCTCGTAGTTTTCAATATAGAATCTCTCGCACAGGCAAAGCGGCTCGTATCCGTCTGCCTCGGCAAAGGCGATGAGCTGATAGGGCAGCAGCGTGGTGTTCGCGTCGCACAGCGGGATATTATCAATGCAAAAATCAGCAGTCAGTGGCACTTGTCCGATCAGACGCTTGCCCGAGGTGCGCTCTATGCCCGCAGCCGAGGGCGCGTTTGCCATGGTAGTGGCATAGATGCAGATGCTGCCGCCCGCGTAAGCGGAAAGCCCCGCCGTGTTGACGCGACCACATACCTTGACCGTTTTTGCTTTTGGGTCAGCCGTGCAGGACGTGATTTTTCCCGCGTAATCGATCAGCGGCTTTTCCTGCTCAAAGGAATAGCGGTGCAAGATCAGCTCGCCCTCGCCGTCCAAGGCCAGCGTAAACTGCAAAAGGCGACCGTCGCACCCGGGGGTGTCCGAGAGATTGAAATAGTAAGCGTGGGGCAGGCCGTCGTTTTCAAGCGTCACGCATTTGCCGCATGCTTCCTTGTGCTTGGATGTGGTGTAATACAGCCACGCCTCTTTGGCGGTGGAGTGGTTGGTGATCACAGCAAAGAGCGTGTTGCGCCTGGGCATGAGCATATTGTAGGGCGTGCCTGCGCGGTCAGGGAAAAGGGGAGAGGTCAGCGCGGTTTGACCGTCAAGCGTCAATACCATCTCTCCGCCGCGATCAGCAAGTGTGCCGCCCGTGACCGAATAGAAGTGAGATTGCCCGCCTACTGTGCCAAGGTTGTCAAGCGCATAGCCAAAGGACAGGGAGATCTCTACCTCGTCGCGCTGCCATACGGGATGGTACGCACGTGTTTCAAGCGTCATGCGTACGGGTACGAAATCCATTTTGAGCGTGGAGAACAGGCGAGGCGCTTCTGTCATGTAGCAAACCGAGCAGAAGGATTGCCCCCGGGAGCCCCAAAGCGTCAGCTTGCAAAGCATGCCCTCGCCCGCGGCTTGCGAGATCATAAAGCCCGAAACCGATGCAAAGCGCGCACCCTGCTCGGGCGTCAGGAGTACCTCGATCGGATCTGCGTCCGCGCGCAGCGTCCACGTACCGATGGGCTCGGCCTGCTCTAAGAGAAAGCGACCTTGCACGTGGTTTTGCGAAAACGTCCAGCCTTCTGTGAACGAATAGTCGGTCTGACGGATCTTTTCGTAGGTGTATTTGTCCTTGACAAGATAGCGTGACATAAGATACTCCTTTACTTGATAGGATGATTTGATTATACCATAAGCGAAAAGTGGTGTCAATGACTTGCGCCTCCCGATTTTTCAAACTCCGAAATATGCGCAAAAAGTTTTGAATGCATTGACACGGATATAAAAGTATGATATAATAAATAATTACCAAGAAAGCGAGAGGGAGGGGATTTTGTGAGCGCGAAAAACCGAAAAGAGGAGCTGGATGCATTCTGGGATATTGACGGGTTGATGCCTGCAAAGCGTCCGCCGGTGCAGCGTCGCCCCGGTGCGACAGACGCCGTAGACATCGAGGTGCCGAGCGCCAAGCCGCAAAAGGATATGTCCGAGGCAAAGCTCAGCCACACCGTTCCCTCCAAAAGAACGCCTGCGCCCGAAGCCCCCTCAGAGCCCGAAGCGGTCTTTGATATGCAGGGTGGCCTTGTGCACCGCGTGACCGTTTACCCTTGGAAATCCGGGTATACGTATTATGAAAAATTCTGCCGAGACGGCGAGTATCTGCGAAAGATCAAGGGCAAGGAAGCACCGCACGTGGGATTTTTCTCGTATATGCCGCAGTATGGACAGATGACCAAGGCGCAGCTGGCCTACTATCTTTGGTGGCGCGAGAACATCATACGGAACGGCGTGTACCTGCCTGCCGATTACAGCTATATTCTGCTGAATATGTACGAGCTGATCAACCTGCCCGACGACAATCCCGCCAAGGTGCGCGATGCACTTTGCCGCCTTTGGGTGGCTTACCATAAGGACGTGCCGCGGCTTGACCGCTATTTTGCCGAGTGGATCTGCGATTATTGCCTTTTGCACGGACTCTCCGCACCTGTCGAGCAGCTTGCTCCTATTCGTGACGACATGCTGGCTGTAGCCACGCTCAAGGAGTTTTATCTGGATTGCGGAGAGGGCGCGGGCAGCGCCGAGGCATACGCGAGAGCCTTGCTGGGCTTTTGCTGCCAGTACGACTACCGCAAGAGCAAATTTGCGCAGGGGGAGAGCAAGGCGCTTTATGATCAGCTCATCCCCGGCGTGCTCTCCTATCTGCTGGAGCAGAATGGCGCGGGTGCAGAGATCTTGCGTGGTAAGGGTGGCGTACAGGAAAGCGTGATCACGCGCGACAGCTACGTGGCAGCCCTTTGCTCGCATCGCATCAAAAAGCGTATTGAGGTGCGGTATTGCTCGATCTCGCGCTCGCACGAGCTTCGCTTTGCCGTGACCGACATGGTCAAATATACAGAGAATCGCATCCGCGCCCACATGGGTGTCAAATCTCGCCTGAGTGTGACCGGGCTTTCGGATGCGGTCAAGAAGGAAATGGACGCGTATCTTGATCTGCACGTGCCCAAAATGAAAAGCCGCGAGCAGGAGCAGATCGAGCAGTACGAAAAGCTTTACGATCTGCCCGTCAAGCCCCTGGATCTTTCGCACAGCGAGGAGATCGAGCAAGAGTCCTGGGAGACTACCAGAAAATTGGTTGAGGCCTTTGAAGACGTAGGGGAGGGGCTTGCTCCTCCCGCGCAACCCATACCCGTAGGGGCGAATCACGATTCGGGTGCAGGAGATACAGACTATTGTAGCTACACTGAAACAAAAAAATATAGGCGTCC
>CAZCRV010000038.1:0-12616 GCA_964501175.1 uncultured Clostridium sp. | reverse complement strand
AGATTCTTCGCTGCGCTCGAGAATGACAGGCAGGGCTGCGCCGCGAAGGATCTTGCGGGCGTGCTGCGATTCTTCTTTCTGTTCCTCCCCTACGAAACGGAGAATTTACCGTAGGGGCGACCTGCGGTCGCCCGCGGGAGGCGAAACGCCTCCCCTACGACCATTTTCATATCAAATAAAAAAGCTGTTGCCAAGGCAACAGCTTTTTATGTTGTAATGTGAAATTACTGCTTGTTGTACTTCTGGTCGCCGATGTAGATGAAATCGTCGCCCTTGCTGAACTCGTACTTGTTGGTGGAAACAACGCTGTCACCGTTTTCGTTGGTCTCAACGTTCTTGTCCCAAGTGAAGATGATCTGATCGTCTTCGATGGTGTAGGTGCCGTTGGTAGTGGTGGTGGTGGTCTCGCCGCCAACAGTTGCGTCAACGGTCATGGTAACGTTCTTACCCTTGAACTCGTAGGTAGTGGTGTAAGAGCCCTTACCGAAGCCGAGGAAGCCCTCAGACTCGTAAGTAGCGGAATACTTACCGCTGATGGTGTTGCCGCAAGAAGCGAGCATCATGCACATAATCACAGCTACAAGTGCAACTGCAACTACTTTTGTCATGGTTTTCATAGTTGATGTTCTCCTTTTGAATAGTGTTTTTGGGGTGATCCCCATGTGAACATTATAGCAGTTTGCGTCACTTTTGTCAATAGATTTCATGCTTTTTTCACGGATATTTTTCTTAAGAATTATTAAGTGCTGCAAGACTTTTTGTGACACTTGTACCGTTTGAAAAGCGTGTATGCAATCTGTGCAGCAATCAGTGCAATCTGTGCAGCGAAGCACAGATACACAAGCAAATATCCCACAGAAGTATACGGCGTGGTATTATCGCGCGCATAGACGTCTGCTATGACAAGCCCCGTGGTCAGCACCTCCTGACGCCCCAGCTCGGAGCCGTCGGGGCCTACGATGGAGGACACGCCGGTATTCGCCGAGCGTACCAGATATCTGCCGTTTTCAATGGCGCGGAATTTGGCTTGATTGTTATGCATATACACGGCTGCCGAATCCGAGAACCAGGAGTCGTTTGTGGAAAGCGAAATGATCTCTGCCCCTGCTGCGACGGTCTGTCTGACCGTTTCCTCGTAGATCGAGTCAAAGCAGATAATAGGACCAATATCCACGCCATGCGTTTTTGTCTCTACCACGGTGGCCTCTTGGCCGCGCAAAAGATCCGAGCTGAGCATATTGATCTCACCAAGAGCGGGCAGGATTGAGAGAATGAAATCGCGCCAGGGCACGTATTCGCCGAACGGTACCAGCTTTCTCTTTACATAGATGCTCTCGTCGTAGCTTCGATCGGGATAGATGGTGACGACCGAATTGGTGCTGGCCTTCTCTGCCCCGGGGTCAAAATGCTGAGAGGAGGTAAACGTGCCGATCAGCACGGTCGTGCCTGTTTGCTCTGCCATATCGTACACGGTGCTCAGGGGTGCTCTTGTTTGGGAATTTTCAAGTGCCTCAAACAGCGTATAAGCAAGCGAGGTTTCGGGCCATACGATCAGAGTCGCTCCCGCCGCGGCTGCCTGCTCGGTCAGACTCGCATACACGCGGAACGAGCGCAGGCCTGCGTCCTTGGCCCACTTATCCTTGGAGGAAAGATTTCCCTGCAGCGCAGCGACCTTGATTGGCTCTCCGGTGTTTGCGTAACCGCCGAGTACGGGCGATATTGTCAACAGAACACATAAGGTCAGGCTTATGCACAAGCAGGCCTTGACCAAGCGTTTGTTTGGTGCGGGACGACAAAGCAGACTGTAAACCGATACGGCTCCAATCATCAATGCAATCGTTAATACCAGTCCAAGCTGCCACGGATAAAGATTGCCGCGGATCGCACTCATGGCCGTAAGGCCAAACAAGAGGTTCCCGCCAAGCAGGCAGCCGCCCAAGAGGCCGTGCGACAGTCTTGCACCACGGCACGCGATCACGCCCGCAAAGCACAAATTGACTGCCACGATCAAAAAGGACACGAACAGTCCGCCAAGCAGTGAGGCACTTTGTGCCATGGGCAGCAGATAGGATTGCGAAAGATACAGGCGCGACCAGGGCAAGCCCGTCCAGCCTATGGTTTGCGACCACTCGTTGATCACCCAAAGGCAAGAGAAGAGGATGGGCTTGAGCACGGGATATTTCTGCAGCACGACCGTGCGGCAAAACAGCCCGAAGATCATAAACATCAGCGCGCTCAGCGACGCCTGCAGCGCGGAAATGCCAAGCACGGCAAGCGCGATCACGCCCGCTGCCACGCCCGGCTCAAAGCCTGCAAAATCCATGGGATACATCGCAATAAACCAATGATAGCCCATGACGTAGTAAGCAAAATAGAACACAAGCCCGTACAGATACATGCTCCCGCTCTTGGCACGACCGCCAAGAGTAAGCAGTACAAGGCCTGCGGGAATCAGAGAGACCCAGGCAAGCAGGCCGAAATATTGCGGGTAGACCACGCCGAGCGACGACACAAGGCCACTCATGATCAGCAACGGATACCGCAGCTTTTTGACCGTGTCCTGCATAAGCTCTCTCCTTTCATAAAATCAATGAGAAAAATCCTTCAAGAACCAGATTTCGTCCTCGGGCAGGCGGAATTCCTTGCCGTCCAGATAGGCAAGCATGTCGCCCTTTCCGCCCAGCTCAAAGCGCAGGCGGTAAGCGTACAGGGCTTGATATTTGTAACCCTTTTCCCTGTCCTTTTTGTTGATGCCGTATTTGCCGTCTCCGATCAGAGGATGACCGATATGCGCAAGATGCGCACGGATCTGATGCGTTCTGCCCGTGACTAAGTGCACCTCCAAGAGTGCGTCGCCGTTCTTCTGCCCGATCACACGATACTCGGTGATGATCTCCTTTGCGCCCGGGAACGCCTTATCGCGCACCTCGACCATGTTATCCGCTGCGTTTTTGCGCAGATATCCGCGCAGCGTTTGCTTTTTCTGCACGGGCACACCGTGCACGGCACACAGATAGTATTTTCCGATGCGATCATCGCGGATATGCTCGTTCATCTCGCGCAAGGCCGCTGCGTTCTTGGCAGCGATGACGATACCGCCTGTATTGCGGTCGATGCGGTTACACATGGCAGGCGCAAAGGATTGCTCGCCCTCGGGGTCGTACTCCCCTTTTTGCGCAAGATACGCCTGCAGGTGCATGACCAAGGTATTGTCCTTAGCATCCGCATCCTCGTGCACAAGCACGCCCGGACGCTTATTGAGCAGCACGATATTCTCATCCTCGTACACAATGCAAAGCTTGGGCACAATGCGAGAAAGCGCGCCCGTATCCTTTTCGGGAGATTCGAAAAACTCCTCGCGGATAAACAGCTGGATCTCGTCGCCCTCGCAAAGCATATATTTCTGCTCGGTCCTTGCTCTGTTGACCTTGATCTTTTTGGTGCGGATGTATTTATACATCAATGACGCGGGCAAGCCCTTGACCGCCTTGGACAAAAACTTATCCAGGCGCTGTCCTGCGTCGTTTTTCTTGACAACGATGGTACGCATAACTCCTCCACGGTGAAAATAGGGGAGAAATTTTCTCCCCTTGATGATACAAATTAGAGTGTACCGAAAATTCTGTCGCCTGCGTCGCCAAGACCCGGAACGATATAGGCGTGCTCGTTGAGGTGATCATCCAGCGCTGCTCCGTAGATGTCCACGTCCGGATGTGCCTTGAGCACCTTTGCAACGCCCTCGGGAGCAGCCACCAGACACATAAAGCGGATGTTCTTGCAGCCCTTGTTCTTGAGCAGCGTCAGAGCATCGATGGCAGAACCGCCGGTTGCCAGCATGGGGTCAACCAGAATGACCATTCTGTCCTGGATGTCGGTAGGCAGCTTGCAGTAATACTCAACGGGCTGATGGGTCTCGGGATCACGGTAAAGACCGATATGGCCAACCTTGGCTACGGGTACCAGCGACTGAATGCCATCCACCATGCCAAGACCTGCACGCAGAATGGGAACGATGGCAAGCTTTCTGCCCGAAACCATCTTAGCGGTCATTTTGGTAATGGGAGTCTCGATGGTCACGTCCTGCAGGGGCAGGTCGCGGGTCAGCTCATAGCCCATGAGCATGGAAATCTCGTTGAGCAGCTCGCGGAAATCCTTTGAGCCTGTCTTTTTGTTACGCATGATGGTAAGCTTATGTGTGATAAGAGGGTGGTCGATCAAATGAAACTGGCTCATAATAATTCTCCTTTGGATTTTTTATCTTTGTGTTTATTATACTACCTTTTTTTTGCTTTTTCAAGTACTCTGTGTAAATTTTACGATAGTTCTTTACAATTCGGTCGGGGTGTGATAAAATATAAAGTGATAAATTACATTTAGGAAGTATGAATTATGCCCAACCAACAGTTTACGGTCAGCGTTGCGACGCTTGGCTGTAAGGTCAACCAATACGAATCCCGCGCCATTGAGGAAGCCCTCTTGGCTCGCGGCTATACGATAAGCTCCGCCGCCCAACCCTCTGACGCGTATATCATCAATACCTGCACGGTCACGGCCGAGTCCGATCGCAAGGGCAGACAGCTGATCCGCCGCGCGCTTTCGCAAAATCCCGCAGCATACGTCATCGTCACGGGCTGCTTTGCCCAGGCTGACCCCGAGGGGGCTGCTTTGGAAGGCGTGGACGCGGTGCTCGGCAACACACAAAAAATGCGCGCCGTGGACATTCTGGACAGCCTTGTGGCGCAAGGAAAAAAGAATACCACCGCATATATCGATGTGCCGCAAATTTCAGGGGCGTGCAGCTTTGAGCCCATGCGTATTACCTCGTTTGACCGCACCCGTACCTACGTCAAGATCGAGGACGGCTGCGATTCGCATTGCACCTACTGCGCCATCCCCGGTGCACGCGGTCCGGTTCGTTCCAAGCCTTTAGACGAGGTGCTGGAGCAGGTGCAGGTGCTGACCGATAATGGCTGTGCCGAGATCGTGCTGACAGGTATTGAGACTGCCGCCTGGGGCAAGGATCTTGACGAGGGCGACCTTGGCGATCTGCTCTTGGCTGTGGATGCGCTGCCCGGCATCGGTCGCGTGCGTCTTGGCTCGCTTGACCCTTCGCTGATCAAGCCCCGCTTTGTGGACAAGATCGCTTCTCTTGGCTCGCTTGCGCCGCACTTCCATCTCTCCCTGCAGAGTGGCTGCTCCCGCACGCTTGCCGCCATGAAGCGCAAGTACAATGCCGATCAGGCTATGGCTGCGCTTACGCTTTTGCGCGAGCGCATTCCGGGCGTGCAGTTTACCACCGACGTCATCGTTGGATTCCCGGGTGAGACCGATCGGGATTTTGAAGAAACCCTGGACTTTATTCGCAAGGCACGCTTTTTGCAGATTCATGCTTTCCCCTATTCGGGGCGCAAAAACACGCCCGCCATTCGTATGCAAAATCAAATACCCATGCAACAGCGTCGCGCGCGTGTACATCGCCTGCAAGAGGTGCAGGGCGAGATCCGCACGCAGCTGCTTGAGCAGATGGTTGCCGCCTCGCCCGTCAAGCAGGTGCTCTTTGAGACCGATTATGACGGCTATTCGATCGGACATACGCCCGAATTCATTGAGGTCACGGTCAAGACCGATAAAGCGCTTTGTGCCACGACGCGCACCGTGCGCCTGACAGGGCTTACCGACACCGGATGCACAGCAGATCTTGTTGACTAAGGTCATTTTATGGAGGAAATTATGCAGGAAACCCAAAAGGAACTTTCTTTCATTGAGAACTTTGGCAGCCTGCCGAAGGAATCGCTGAATATGCTTGCACAAAATCTCGGACTGCGCATGAGCGTGGCCGAGCTTACCTATTGTGCAAGAAATTATAAAAGCAAGGACGGCAAGGCCGTCAGCCTGCCCGTGCTGCGCATGCTGGATGCTCTTGCTTGCCCCGAGCGCACAGAAACGGGCAAAATTGCCGTAAGAGAAATGCTGACCGACAGCCAAGAGATTGCAGAGGCTTATCGCGACGCGATAAGCAAGCTGCGCGCGATCGGACACCCCTCGAACAAGCCGATCACGCTCGAGGATGTCGCCAAGCTGCCCGTACGCTATCTGCAGGCGCTTGCAGGCATCAAAGAGCAAACGCCCACGACCGTACAGGCAGAATATGCCGACGCGTTGGTGCTGCTCTGCACCGCAAAGGCGGACGATGCGTTTGATGGAAACATCGCGTCTCTGCTCTCGGACGAGCAGATCTCCCGCTTTGTGCATTGCAAGGCCAACTTGACCCATGCAAGCATATTGCAAAACGTTCTGACGCTTTGTCGCGGTGCGGTGATCAACGTGGCAAGATTGCCCGAGACGCTGCAGCACGTGGAATTGCTCGCCTTGCCTGCAAACGGCATCATGCTTGCACTGCCGCAAAGCATACTGCCCACGCTGCAGCAACATGCCGAGGAGCTTGGGATTTTGTGCTGCTATTTCGGCGTCGTAGATCACGCGGGAGCTTTGACGCTCAAATACGGAACCGAGTCCTTGGCAGCCTTGGATATCAACTATCTCAAATCCCTTTGCTTTATCCGCTCCTACGTGCTGCAGCTGCGTGAGGATGAGCCCTTCACAAACGCCTTAATGAGCGCTGCAGAGGCTTATTGCAAGGCAATTGCCGCAGGGCTTGCCCCTGCCGAGATCTGCCTGCGCGCGAATCTGCACGCCGCCAAGCAAAAGCCGCTTTCGTGCTCGTACGGTGATGCGCTTGCCGTGCTGCTCGGACTTCATCGCTTCGCCATGGAGCTCTCGGTGCGTATCGAGACCTGCGTGACTTTTGACGCAGAAGATATTGGGCTGACCGTGTCCGCAGATATGCCTGCGGATATCGCTCCCACAGAGCTGCAGGGCCAGAGCCGCGTTTACCTGCTGTGCCCGCAGTATGACGAGCAAGGCTTACCTGTTTTGGAGGATCTTCGGAAATTGACAGCTTACCTACACAGCCACGCCATGGCGGGCAAGCTTGAAGCAATTTGGGCAACCGAAGAAAAGACCCCCTCAGAGCTGCTGGAGCAGTTGACGCAAAACGGCGGATGTGCCGTCAAAAACGCAGACCTTGCACAAAAGCTTGATCAATCTTACCAAGCATCCTTTATGGTGCTGACAAAAGAGCCCTTACAGGGCGATCTGATCGCACTTTTCGCGCCATCCGTCAAGCGCGAGGATGTGGATTATCGATAAAATCCATAAAAATTTCCCAAAATACGGCTGCGATTTAGAAGATTTCACAAGGTTGAAATTTTTTTAGTTTTTTTTCGCAAAACCCTTGCAATTTACATTCTCTTGTGATATAATATCTCGTGCTGTGCTGTATCTTTACGGCAAAAAAGATGTATTAATTTTTTCTTTAATAGATGCACTACCAAATTGTGCAGAAGGAGGTGTCAAACATGGCAAAATGCAGTATCTGCGGAAAGGGCGTTGTTTACGGTGCAACTGTTTCCCACTCTCACCGCAAGACCAACAGAACCTGGAAGCCCAACATTCGCAAGGTAAAGGCAATCGTAGACGGTACTCCTAAGACCGTTGCCGTATGCTCTCGTTGCCTTCGTTCTCACAAGGTTACCCGCGCATGATTGATTGAAAATCAAATCGAAGGGATGCCCACAGCGGCATCCCTTCGATTTTTTCTGAAAGGATATTTCCATGCTTGTCTTTACCGATTGTCGTCTTGACCCGAGGGCTGCACAAACGCTGCGCGAGCTTGGGCATGCGCCCATTCCCTGCCCCCAGCATCTGACGCTTGATACGCCCGTGTCCTCACATCCCGATCTGCTGTTGTTTATCACAGACACAAGTATTCTGACGCACGCCGATTATGTACGTGCGCTCGACTCCGCTCTGCCCCTCGTGTCCATCCCCGAGCAGCTTGGCGCAAAGTATCCGCACGACGTGCTGCTGGATGCCGCACTTGTTGGCAAGCATCTTGTCTGCCGCCCAGACGCTACGTCAGCTGCCGTGCTTGCTTTTGCGCAAGAAAAAGGCGCAACCCTTCTGCCCGTCCGGCAGGGGTACGCCAAGTGTAATCTTTGTATTGTTTGCGAGGACGCCGTCATCACCGAGGACCCGTCCATGGAAAAAGCGCTGGCTTCGGTGGGAGTAGACGTACTGCGCATCGAACCCGGACATGTGCGCTTACCGGGATATCCTTACGGCTTTATCGGCGGTGCTTCGGGCTGCGACGGCGACCGCGTGTTCTTTTGCGGTGACCTTTCCCTGCACCCCGACGGTGCGCGTATGGATGCATTCTGTCGCAGCCACGGCAAGCAGCCCGTCTCGCTTTGCGCAGGCGAGCTTTGTGACATCGGCTCGCTGCTCTTTTGGAATTCAACATTTGAAGAGTGAGAAAAAAGTCCTTTTTCTCGTAAGGCTTCTGCGTCTATACGAAATATTCTCCGATTTGTCAAGTCAGAAAACGAAAAACGCCTGTAAAGCACAGGCGTTTTTCGTTTTGCAGGAATTAAGCCTCGTATGCGTCGCAGATCTTGTTGTTGTTCTCACACAGTACGTAGAAACCGTAGAAAGGAACAAACATCAAAAGAAGCAGAACGATGGGGCTATCCGTGGGGGTAAGCTGAACGCCCTTAGCGTCGGCCAGAGCCTTCTCGAGCTTGTAGTACTGGTACATCCAGATGATCGGGAAAATACCGCAAGTAACGAAGGACAGGAAGAAGACACCGATGTAGTTCATGACCTTCTTCTCGCCAATCTGCTCAGCCAGCTCGTTGTGCTGCTTGCCCATAGTGTACCAAGCATAGATCGAGTAAATACCAAAGGTAACAAAGTTCAGAAGCAGAGTAGTAATCCAATTGAAGCGCTTCATATGTAACTCCTTATGTACGGTAAGAATTTTACCCGAGGGCATATACCGTACCTATTATATTCTATCACTTGTTCACAATTCTGTCAAGCCCCAATCACAAAATTTTCTCTTATTTCATGTTTTCATGTTTTTCGATCCGTACTGAGCGGTATTTGATCAAGAAATGCCCTATTTGAAAAGAAAAGAAAATTTCACACTGTATTGAAATTTCTGCAAATATGTGCTATAATAAACGCAATGACTAAATCCAAGGAGGAGCAAATATGCGCCACGTGACATTCAAGTCAGGCTTGATATTGCTTTGCATCTGTATGCTGCTTTGTGCTTGTGATCAAACACAGACACCTGCGGACACCGAAGCAACACAAGCCCCCACAGAATCCCAGGCAGCTACGCATCCGGAGAACGAGCAAACCACCGAAGGAGAGACTGAAATGAACATCAACACCGCTACCATTTATCCCATTTCCTATGAAGGGATCGAGCCCACCTATACGTTGACCAGATTTATCAAAGAGGTAGATTACGACGACGGAAGCCACAACAACGAAGCGCTCGACGTGGGCACCATCATCTCGCCCTACTTTACCGTCAAGGTCAACGGCCAGGACGTTCCCTGCTACAGCGTGCGTACCTCACGCGGTGCGCATTCCTTTGCTATGCTGGATGCAACCGACGAAAGCTTCCCGCTCTCCGTGCAGGTCAGCACCAAATTTGATGCCGAGAATTACAAGGTCATGCCCCTCTCTTACGGTGTGACAGCCAATGCAGACGGCAGAGAGATCACGACCGAGATCTCCACCTACGGCAACTACACCCTGGTACCCGACGACGATATCACGCACGCGCTGACCATTTTCGCACGTGCAAAAGAGGAATACGTCGCCCCCGAGGGATATGAGGTGATTAAGGTTGCCCCCGGTGTGCACGACGAGCCGCTGAAGTTCACGGCCGAAAAGCAGGTCATGTATTTCGAGGCCGGCGTTCACTATATGCGCTATGCGCTCATGTTCAAGTCCAACACCGAGGTTTATTTCGAGCCAGGCGTTCATATCATCGCCACCATGCCCAGCGCCAGCGTAGAAACGCCCGTTCTGAACCCCGATTGGGCAGGTATGACCGGTTGGTGTGCCCTGTTCCAGGGTCAGGCAGTCAAAAACGTGCGCATCAGCGGTCGCGGTTACATCGATATGACGCAGCTCGACTGGCATGCACGCTCGATGATCCAGTTTGATCAGTGCCAAAACGTCACGGTCGAGGGTGTTGCCATGAACAACTGCCCTACCTGGACGCTGTACTTTACCAGATGCCAAAACGTTTCGGTCGATCAAGCCATCCTGTTTGGCTACAGACAAAACTCGGACGGAATTGCCATTGTGGATACCGCACACGCCGTAGTCAAGAACTGCTTTGCACGCGCAGGCGACGACCTCTTTGAAGTCAAGTCCATGTACGGTCACGAGCAGCTCAAGATTGAGGATATCGTATTTGAGAACAACAACGCATGGCCCGACAAGTGCCGCGGCATGGGCATTATCTATGAAAGCGCACGCGATATGACCGACATTCACTTCATCGGCGGATCTGTCGCCTACGCGCCCGCAACCTGGATGGACGACCTGGGTGCTCTGATCATATTCCTGAACGACAAGGCAACGCTTACCAACGTGACCTTTGAGGGCGTTGAGGTTTACAGCTCGGCCATGTACCCCATCAGCGTAAAGCTTTCCGAGGATGCCTCCGCGCATATCGACGGCGTGACCTTCAAGGATATCAATATCCATTGCGACGGCGTGATCAAGATCGAGAACCGCTCTACAAAGGGAGGCACAATAGACAATATCAGCTTCATCAATTGCATCCGCGGCGGCGACGTCTGCAACTCCAAGCAGTCCTTGAACATTGATGTGGACGGCGTCAGCAAGACCATTATTTCCTACGGAGATCAGTAATATCAAAAGATCCCCCGACAAATCAAAATCAAACGATTTGTCGGGGGGTTATTTTTTATCCGATCAGATATTTCAGCGCACTCTGAATGTGCATATCCCACCATTTCCAGCCGTGGTTGCCTTCGCTGATCTCATACTTATAATCCACGCCCAGCTTTGTCAGATGCGCGGCAAAATTGTGGTTGTGCTGCAAAAGGAAATCGTCCTCACCGCACCAGATGAACGTTTTGGGGAACGCAATTCCCTTCTCTTTCAGCTGAGTAGCCAGATACATCAGGTCGTGCTTGGTTCCCGCAAGCTCGTCCGCGCTCTGCATATTCATATCAAAGATGCAGCGCCACTCGGGCAAAAGGCCCGGATCCTTGATCTCGGCAATATCCAATGCCCCCGAAAGAGAGGCGCACTTGCCAAAGCGGTCGGGGCGCGAAAGCGCGACCTTAAGCGCACCGTAGCCGCCCATCGAAAGGCCAGCTACGATATTGTCCTCGGGATCTTCGGACATTCCCTTGAAGAATCCGCGGCACTTATTCGGCAGCTCCTCAGAAACAAAGGTGAAGTACTTCTCTCCTCTGACCGTGTCGGTATACCAGCTGCGTCCGACCGAGGGCATGACCACCGCGATGTTATACTCGGATGCGTAACGCTCGATCGAGGTTCTGCGCAGCCAGATCGAATGGTCATCAGAGAGGCCGTGCAACAGATACAGCGTCTTGAAGGTGTCCGTGCCGTTGGCGTCCATGCCGATCATGGTTGTCGCACGCTCGGGCAGGATGACGTTGACCGTGACCTGCATCATCAGCGCGTCGGAATGGTATTGCAGTTGAATATAAGCCATAAAATCCTCCAAAAATCAGAATTTGATCACGTTATGATAGCCGCTCAGAATGCCCTCGCGGTACAGGTGCGCGTCGTTTGCCACCTGCAGTACCTTGGGATACACATACTTCCCGTTCTGCTCAAAATTGATCACGCTCATCGAACTGTGGCCAAAGTCAAAGTGCGCGGAGATCACGGGATACGGAATATCCAGCATGGACGCAAAAAACGCGATTCCAAAGCCCTGGTGCGCAAACAGTGCAACTCTTTCGCGGTTTGGCTCTACAACCTCGTAGCGGCAATTTTGGCGGTCGTGGCGGTATCCGAGGCTCAAGAAGAACTCGTCCACGGCAGCATTGACACGGGAAACGCCCTTTCCGAAGTCATACTTGGCAAGATCGGGATGCTCATACCACTTTTCTCCAAGTGCACGCACCTCGGGTGAGCGGAAAAGCTCTAAGACGACGGGATCATAAAAGCACCAGGTATGAATACCGGTTGATGCATCGATGGAAAAGTCCTGCCATGCAAGTCCCTCGTCTGCCCAGGGGCAAATGGTCATTTCCTTTTTCAGCAAATCGCAGGTAGGTCGTGCGGTCTGCATGGCGCGAGTGGAGGGCGACGCAAACACGCGGTCAAGACCGTAGGTCACAAAACGCTTGGACAAAGCCTTTGCCTGCTCGTGGCCGAGCGGTGTCAGACTGTCGGGGTTGTAGATGGGATCGCCGTGACGAACGTAGAAAAATAACATGGTGGCCTCCTTGGGAAGTATCTGAATTTATTATAGCATATATTCATGCTTTTTGCAATTCCCAAATACGACATGAAAATAATAATTATTTTTGAAAAAGTCCTTGACAGACGAGGTGCATTTTGCTATAATATATAGGTCGATGACGCCGGTGTGACGGAATCGGCAGACGTACCAGACTCAAAATCTGGCGATGGCAACATCGTGTGGGTTCAAGTCCCACCACCGGCACCACAAAAGAGGGGC
>CAZCRV010000037.1:0-12654 GCA_964501175.1 uncultured Clostridium sp. | reverse complement strand
TCATGCTGGGAGTTCTGACCGTGGTGGCTGTGGGACTGATCGTGTTCTATGCCGTGTTCTTGAAGGATTTCTTATCCGCACATAATATCAAGCTGTTTTAATTTTTAGGAGGTATGAGCTATGACGATACTGAGCGTGGACGATCTCGGTCTGTCCTTTGGTACCGACGTCATTCTGGAGCATATCTCCTTTGCTATTGAGGAAAACGATAAGCTGGGCATCATTGGCGTCAACGGCAGCGGCAAATCCTCGCTGTTCCGCATGATCACCGGCACCTACGAGCCCACCGAGGGCAGGGTGTATATTTCCAAGGATAAAACGCTTGGCATCCTGACGCAGGACGGCGCGTTTGAGACCGAGAGCGGGGACGGTACCGCACTGTCTCTGATGTACCACGCATTCCCGCATCTGCTCGCGGCCGAGAAGCGACTTGCCGAGCTGGAAAATGCGCTACAGGATACAAGCCGTACCGATTACGAGGTGCTGACGGGGGAATATATCCGCCTGCACGAGCGATTTATTCGCGAGGGCGGTATGGAATTCCGCGGACGTTGCGCATCGATCCTGCAAAAGCTGGGCTTTGACCGCGTGGACGGCGAGCGGTCGGTTGCCACCTTCAGCGGCGGTCAGCGCACGCGCTTGGCGCTTGCCGTGGTGCTGGCAAGAGAGCCGGATCTTTTGCTTCTGGACGAGCCCACCAACCATCTGGATATGGAAACGCTTTCCTGGCTGGAGAGCTTTCTGATCTCTTATAAAAAGTGCGTGATGGTCATTTCGCACGACCGTTATTTCCTTGACCGCGTGACAAACAAGACCTTGGTGGTGGAGAACTGCCATGCAAAGCTGTACAAGGGCAACTATTCGCAGACCATGCAGACGCGCGAGCAGGACAGAGCACTCAGGCAGAAGAAATACGACCTGCAGCAGCGCGAATTTGCGCGCCAGGAGGCATTCCTCGCGCAGCAGCGTCGCTGGAACCAGGCGCACAACTACGTGACCATCCGTGCACGTGAAAAGCTGCTTGCCAAGATCGAGCGCGTGGCAAAGCCCGAAAGCGCGCCCAAGCCCATCAAAATGCGCTTTACGGCCGCAAACCCCAGTGGCAACGACGTGCTGACCGTCAAGGGTCTTGGTATACGCTTTGGACATAAGGAGATTTTTTCGGACGTTTCGTTTGCGCTCAAGAAAAACGACCGCATGATGGTCATAGGCCCTAACGGCTGCGGCAAATCCACGCTGATCAAGCTGATTTTGGACAAGCTGACGCCCGCGTCGGGCAAGATCGAGGCGGGATATAACGTCAAGGTCGGCTACTACGACCAGGAAAACCAGAACCTTGACCCCGAAAACGCGGTGATTGACGAGCTGTGGGATGCGTACCCGCAAAAGACCGAGACCGAGATCCGCAACGCGCTTGCTCTGTTCCGCTTTGTGGGTGACGACGTGTTCAAGCCCGTGGCGGTGCTGTCGGGCGGTGAGCGGGCAAGATTGACGCTTGCTAAGCTGATTTTGTCCGAGATGAATCTGCTGATCCTGGACGAGCCGACAAACCACTTGGATATTGATTCGCGCGAGGCGCTGGAAAACGCGCTGCACGGCTTTGCGGGCACGATTTTGGTGGTCTCGCACGACCGTTATCTTGTTGAAAAGCTTGCAACGCGCGTGCTGTGTCTTGCGCCCGGTGCGCCCTTTACGGGTGACGTGTTGGACTTTTTCGTGGAGTGTCCGGGGCAAGGCTATACAGAGTATGAAAGATACGTGCAGGCGCGTCGCGCAGAGGCTGAGGTGGGGCAGGAGGCTGCCGCCGCAGTCGAGGTCAGCAGCACCAAGCAACAGTATCTCAAAAATAAGCAGGACATGGCAGCTGAGCGCAAGAGAGTACGCCGCATCGAAAAGCTGCACGCCGAGTGCAAGTCCTTGGAGGCGGAGCTTGCAGAGATTGAGGAGGCTCTTTACGGCGAGGCCGCAACCGATTACGAGCGCGTGGCCGCGCTGGATGCACGCAAGAGCGAGATCGAGGAGCAGTTGCTGCTTGATTACGAGGAGCTTGAAGAATTAGAGGTTTGATATGGAAGTATATCTCGGAATTGATATAGGCGGTACCAAGTGCGCGCTGGTGCTTGGCAACGAGAGCGGCGAGGTGCTGCAAAAGGTCAGATTTGAAACCGCAGACAAGGATACCACACTCTCTCACATTTTTGCTGAGGCCGAAGGGCTGATTGCAAAGGCCGAGTCGCAGGGCGATACAGTCAAGGCCATCGGCATCAGCTGCGGCGGGCCGCTTGATTCTCGCGCAGGACTGATCCAGTCACCGCCCAACCTGCCCGGATGGGATAACGTGCCCATCGTGCACATGCTGACCGAGCGCTTTGGCATTCCCGCTGCGCTTTGCAACGATGCAAACGCCTGCGCACTTGCCGAATACCGTTTTGGCGCTGGCAAGGGTACGCGTAACATGGTGTTTCTGACCTTTGGCACGGGCATGGGTGCAGGCTTGATTTTGGACGGACACCTGTACGTTGGCGCAAACGATAACGCGGGTGAGGTCGGACACGTGCGCATGGCTGAGGATGGCCCTGTCGGATACTATAAAAAGGGCTCGTTTGAGGGCTTTTGCTCTGGTGGCGGTCTTGCGCAATTGGGCGCGATTTACGCCAAGGATGCCTTAGCAAAGGGCAAGGAATGCGCGTTTTGCAAAAGCGAGGACGAGCTTGGCAGCATTACAGCCAAGAAGCTGGCCGAGGCGGCAGACGCGGGCGACGAGGTCGCATTGGCGGTCTGGAATGCTTGCGGCGAGATGCTTGGCCGCGGGCTTGCTTTGCTTGTGGATATTCTCAATCCCGAGTGCATTGTGCTTGGCAGCATTTATGCGCGTAGCGGACATTTGCTGCGCGAGGCAATGGAAAGAACACTTACCAAAGAGGCGTTGCCGGGGGCATTGGCGGTTTGCCGCATCGTGCCCGCCGCGCTGACCGAGTCGGTGGGCGACAAGGCCGCTTTATGCGTGGCCATGATGGCAGAGTAAGGAGCTTGTTATGAAGATAAATCTGTTTGAAAACCATCCCGCGCTTGCGTCGCAGAAAGAGGTGCTGGAGCAGGCAAGGGAGCTGCTGATCGATACGTACAAGCAAGGCGGCAAGCTGCTGCTTTGCGGAAACGGCGGCTCGGCAGCCGATTGCGATCATATCGCAGGCGAGCTGCTCAAGGGCTTTGCATCCAAAAGGGAACTGACTCAGGATTTGCGCGCGGCATTGGGCGAGGATCTTGCAAGCCGTTTGCAGATGGGCTTGCCCGCGATCTCGCTGCCCTCGCAGGGAGCGATCATTTCCGCGTTTTGTAACGACGTGGATGCCGAAACGGTGTACGCGCAGCTGGTGTTGGCGCTGTCAAAGCCGGGCGACCTTGTGTGGTGCATTTCCACCTCGGGCAATTCCACCAACGTTGTTGCTGCTGCACGTGCGGCAAAGGCGCTTGGCGTGCGCACCGTCGGCATGGTGGGAGAGCGCGAATGTGCGCTGGACGGCCTTTGCGACGTGGTGCTGCACGCGCCTGAAACGCAGACCTATCGCGTGCAGGAATACCACCTGCCCATGTACCATTGGCTGTGTGCCGAGGTCGAGAAATATTTCTTCTGCTAAAGTATATGAGGCGCGTTGCACAAGGCAGCGTGCCTGATTTTGTGCATTATGTACAAAAATTTCATGACATGATTGGTAACTTCGTCGGTCTGTCTCTTGCATTTTCCGAAATTTGAGAGTATAATGATGGCGTAATCGGGAAAACGATTACAAATTCATTTTTCACAAGGAGGAAACGAGCATGAAGAGCTTTAATATTCGTTTGAAAGAGATCAACGACGTATACAAGCTGGTCAACACGCTGCTTGCTTATGACGGCGCAGTAGACCTTGGATCCGGCAGATATATCGTTGACGGTAGATCTCTTCTGGGCATTTTCAGCCTGGACCTGCGTCAGCCCGTTGCCGTGCACGTACACAGAGACGAGGACGTGGAAAAGCTGCAGAGCCTGCTTAGCGAGTTTGTTACCGACTAAGCACCCGGGGAAAAGACGTTTATAGGAAAAGGCCCGATGAGGCTGATAAATTCGCGGGAAAATCCGCGCAAAATAAGGACTGTATCACATGGATGCAGTCCTTGTTTGTTTTATGAATAGTTGCCGCAGGCGCTAGCGATCATTGATCGCCAGCTGCCTGCGGCAACCAATTATATCCCAAAATGCTTATAGATGGCCTTGTTGATCGCCTCGGCGGTTTGCTCGATGTTGCCCGAGGCGTCAATGATCTCGATCTGCTCGCCGCGTGCCCGCAGCTTTTGGAATACGTTCATGTACTGCGCGCGGAACTTGGCCAGCGTCTCGGCCTTTTCGTAAATTTCCACCTGCGTGCGGCCTTTGGTGATGCGCTTCATGCTCTCCTCGGGGGAAAGATCCAGGAAAATGCAAAGGTCGGGGCGGCGGATCTCGGGGCAATCGCAATTTGCGGTCATGACCCAATCAAAATCGGTCAGCGAGCCTTGGTAGGCAAGGGAAGAGTAGTAGTAGCGGTCGCAAATCACCGCTCTGCCCGCAGCTAACTTGCCTTCAATGCCCTGGTCGGGGTCCACGTTGTGGTCAATTCTGTCCTGCACGAACATCGCGGCCACCTGCGTGGGCGTTTTGGGCACGGCGCCCGAGAGCACGCGGCGAATGGCGCGCCCGGTCTCCATGCCGGTCGGCTCTGCCGTCACGTAAGGGTCAAGCCCCGCCATGCGCAGTCTTTCTGCCAAAAGCTCTATTTGCGTGGTCTTGCCCGCACCGTCAATTCCTTCAAAAACTATAAACATATCGTAACCGTCCAATCTCATATTTCCTATATTGTACCGCATCTTGGGGATTTTTGCAAGAGATATCCGCATTTTTCACTTTACATTTTCTCTTTGGTGTGTTACAATGTAAAAAAGCCGATTGGAGAATTCCTATGAAATCTACCAAACTGATTGTACTTGCACTCGCGTTTTTGCTGGTGCTGAGTATGGTATCCTGTAACAAGCAAGAGTCCGAGCAGCCAAAGGAGTCTGCAGCAGAACAGTCTACCGAGGCAAGCAAGCAGGGCAACGCGCCCAATTTTGCCGTGCTTGACGAGAAGGGACAGCGTGTGGAGCTGACCGATTTTTACGGCAAGCCCGTGGTGCTCAACTTCTGGGCAACCTGGTGCGGCTATTGCGTCATGGAAATGCCCGATTTTAACCGCGCGTATGCCGAGTATCCCGACGTGGAGTTTCTGATGATCAACGTCACCGACGGCGTTTACGAAACGGTTGATAAGGCCAAGGCCTATGTGGCCTCCGAGGGCTATGATTTTGATATTTACTTTGACGTGCTGAGTGAGGCGACCTACGCATATCGCGTCACGGGTTATCCCACCACCGTGTTTATCGACGCAAACGGTGATGTGGTTTCGATCAAGTCCGGCATGATCAGCTACGAGACGCTGATCGAGGGCCTGGAGCTGATTACCGATTGAGCGTTATGTACCTGCATCAGAATAAGGAAACGTGCGCGTGCGGCAAGGTGCACGCGTGCGCTTTGGATCGCGTCATCGTAGGAAAAGGCGCCCTGGAGCAGCTGCCGCACGAGATCGTGCGCTATGCTCCTTCGCGGGTGTTTATGCTGTGTGACGTCAATACCTACGCCGCCGCGGGCGAGCGCGTGGAAGGCCTTTTACAGGCGCATGGGCTGGCGTATTCGAAATATATCTTTCCAGACGCGCATCTTGAGCCCGACGAGCGCGCCGTGGGCGATGCGGTCATGCATTTTGACCCCGCTTGCAGCATGGTGCTGGCGGTCGGCTCGGGCGTGATCGGGGATATCTCCAAAATTCTTGCCAATCTGACCGGATCAAATTATATCATCGTGGCAACAGCCCCTTCCATGGACGGCTATGCATCCGCCACCTCGTCCATGACGCGTGGCGGGCTGAAGATCTCGCTGCCCTCCAAGTGCGCGGACGTCATCATCGGTGACACCGATATTCTCAAAAACGCGCCAATGGAGATGCTTGTCTCGGGGCTTGGCGATATGCTGGCTAAGTACGTAAGCATTGCCGAATGGCGCCTCTCCGCGCTGATCACGGGTGAATATTATTGCGAGGCCATCGCATCCGAGGTCAGAGCCGCGCTTGCAGCTTGCGTGGCCAATGCCGAGGGCTTGACCCGCCGCGAGGATGCCGCAGTCGAGGCGGTGTTTGGCGGCCTTGTGCTGACGGGTGCGGCTATGGCTTACGCGGGGGCGTCTCGTCCTGCGTCGGGTATTGAGCATTATTTTTCCCACTTGTGGGATATGCGCGGCACAGCGTTTGGTACGCCCGTTTCTACGCACGGCATCCAATGTGCCGTGGGTACGCTGCTGACGGCCGAGCTGTACGAGCGGCTGCTGACCGTAACGCCCGATGCCGAGCGGGGCAAGGCTTACGTGGCTGCCTTTGACAAAGAGGCGTGGTTCGATTGTCTGCGCGCATTTGTGGGCAAGGGAGCTGAGGACATGATTGCCTTGGAGCAAAAGGAGCGCAAGTACGACCCCGAAAAGCATGCAGAGAGAATCGAGACCATCGTATCCCGCTGGGATGAGATCACCGCCATCATCCGAGAGGAGATTCCGAGCGCTGCAGAGCTTCGCGAGCTGCTTGAACGCATCGGCTGCCCGACAAGCCCCGAGGCGTGGGTCGGCAGCAGACGGGAGCTGGGCTTGACCTTTATGGCAACCAAGGACATTCGCGATAAATATATTCTGTCAAGGCTCGCCTTTGATCTGGGTGTTCTTGACGAGATGGCAAGGAGATTATGATGAAGCTTGCAACCACAACAGGGGATTTTAACGGCTATACCGGCTCGCAGATCAAGTCGTTGCAGTTGATCAGAGAAGCGGGATTTTGCTATGCAGACTATAATTTCGGGCATGACTACAATACCCGCACGGGTGTGTATGCCGACGACTATCGGGCATATTTTGACGAGATCAAGCATGCCTGTGAGCAGATCGGCATCAAGCTTGTGCAGGCGCACTCGCCCATGGGCACGCCGCTGACTGATCCGGACGGCCGCTTTTTGGCCGACACCATTCGCTGCGTCGAGGCTTGCGGTGCTTGGGGTATTCCCAATCTCGTCGTGCATTCGGGCTATACCCGCGGGCTGACGCGGGAGCAGACCTTTGCCGAAAACAAGAAATTTTTCGATGCGATTCTGACCGAGGCGGAAAAGTACGGTGTCAATATTTTGTGCGAGAATTTCAATAAGATGGTGTTTTCCGACGTCTACTGGATCGACAACGCCACCGATCTGCGCGCCATGATCGACTGCGTCAATCATCCCTTATTCCACGCCGTGTGGGATGCGGGGCACGCCAATCTGCAGCCCATGCCGCAGGATGAGGAGCTGATGCTGCTTGGCAATCACGTGCGCGCCTTGCACATTCAGGATAATATGGGCGACGGGGATTCTCATCTGCAGCCCTTTATGGGGACTATGAGCCTGGATGCGCTGATGAACGGTCTTAAGAAGATCGGATATGACGGATACTTTACCTTTGAGGTGGGCGGCATTTTCACGCCCGCAAGCCGCCGCAGACCATATCCCGCCGATACGCGCTTGGCAAACCCGCCGCTGGCACTCAAATTCGCTGCCGAGCGGTATCTGTACGAGCTTGGCAAGTGCGTGCTTGCGTCTTACGATTGCTTTGAGGAATAAAGTATGAAGCTTTGCATGTATGCATTTTTTAGTGATATTCTGCGCCGCGAGGGGGCAGGCGAGGTGGTCCGCTTTGTCAAGGCGTGCGGCTTTGACGCCTTTGAGGTGCTGCAGGCCCTGCGCCCGGGAGCTCCCGCGCTGTTTTCCTCGGCGGATAAGGCGCGCGAGCTGCGTACGCTGATGGACAAGGAGGGCTTGCGCTGCGCTTGCTATTCGGTCAGCGTCAACGTGCTGGCCGAGAATATGGGGGAAGGGTACGACCAATCGGCCGTGGATGCGCTGAAGCAATGCGCCGATATGGCCAAGATCCTGGGCTCGCCGTTTTTGCACCATACGCTGACCATCGGCTACGTGCCAAGTGATGCGTCCATGGACTCGCTGGACGCGGTTCTGGATGACCTGCTTGACCGCGCTTCCAAGGTTGCAGAGTATGCCAACAGCCTTGGCTTGACCGTGCTGTACGAGCCGCAGGGCTTTTACGTCAACGGACTTGACGGCTTTACGCGCTTTTACGAGGGCATGAAGCAAAGAGGATACAAAATCGGCGTTTGCGGGGACGTGGGCAACAGCCTGTACGTCAATTGCCCGCCCGACGCGTTTTTTGCCAAGTACGCGCCCGAGGTACTGCACGTGCATCTCAAGGATCTGCACGTGGAGGACCAAGTACTCAACCGTCAGAATGCTGCCCCGAGCCGCTCCTGGAATGCCATTCGCGACGGGCGCATGATCACCGAGACGCGCCTTGGCGACGGTATGGTGGATATGGACGCCTGCATGGCACACCTGCGCAAATCCAAATACGACGGCTACTATGCGCTGGAGACCTGCTATTGGAACAACTTAAGCGTGTCGCTGGCGGAGAACCTTGCGCGCGATTGCGCGTTTATGACCCAAAAATATCCGGAAAACTGAAGGAGGACACCATGGAATTAGGCGTTATTATCGGTTTGAGCGACCGTACCGAGCAAAAGCTCGCGCAGCTTGCAAAAATGGGCTTTCACGCCTGCCAGCTCAGCTGCTGGAATCCCTCTTTTTATACCCAAGAGAAAGCAGAGTGGGTCAAGTCTTTGCTTGCAAAATACGACGTGCATATCTCCACGCTTTGGTGCGGGTGGACAGGCCCTGCCGTTTGGAATTTTTACGAGGGGCAGACGACGCTGGGGCTGGTGCCCGAGCAGTACCGCGCGCAAAGAGAGCAGGATCTGATCCGTGGCTCGGATTTCGGTGCGCTGCTCGGCGTCTCGCAGATCGCCACGCACGTGGGCTTTCTCCCCGAGGATCCGAATTCCCCCACGTATGCCGAGGTGGTACAAACTCTGAAGCGTATCGCGGCGCATTGCAAGCAAAACGGCCAGTATTTTCTGTTTGAAACGGGGCAGGAGACGCCAACCACGCTGTTGCGTACCATCCAGGATATCGGACTTGACAATCTGGGCGTCAATCTTGATCCCGCCAACCTGCTCCTGTACGGGAAGGCAAACCCCGTGGACGCGCTGGATACCATCGGCAAATACGTGCGCGATATTCATGCCAAGGACGGCTGTTATCCCACCGACGGAAGATCGCTTGGAAAGGAAACGGTGCTTGGCGAGGGACAGGTTAATTTCCCGGCTTTGATCGCAAGGCTCAAGGCAATGGGCTATGACGGACCCATCACAATTGAGCGCGAGATTGGCGGCGAGCAGCAGATTACGGATATTCTCAAGGCAAAGAGGCTGCTTATGGACTGCATCGGATAAAAGAAAAGGCGTTCACGCTATTTGTGTGAACGCCTTACTTGATTGATTAGTAGTTGATCTCAATACCCAGCAGAGCACCCAGTGCTTCATATACCAGGTCGTCGATTTCGGGATGTGTTGCGCGGTAGTTGTCAACTGCCGTCACAAAATCCTGATGGCTCTGCGAGCCCTCGGCTACCTTTTCGCCAAAGCCGTAGGGGTCAAATTCGGTTACCAGTCGGCCGTCGGTCAGGTTTTGCACCAGCGCGTGGCAAACTGCATCGGAGCCCAGCAGGATATTGACCGTTTCTGTGGCGGTGGGCAGCTTGCCGTCGCCTGCACCGGGAGCCGAGCTGAACAGCGCCTTATCGTCGGATTTTTTGGCAGCAAGACCAAGCTGCAGCACCTGGTTGAGTGCTTTTGCCTCGGCATTGTAGTCCTTCAGATCCTCGTTACCCATATAAGAGAACATGGAACGGATCAGCTTTGCGGAAATCTCGGAGTGCTGTTCGGGAACGCCGTGGCCAACCAATCGCTTGGCCGTCACGTAAACCTCGATCATGCCTGCGGTCTGGGGATTCAGGTTTTTGATCAGATCCACCAGTTCATCCTCGGGAATGGTATCATCCTTGGAAAGCTTTTCCATAACGCTGACGCTGCCTGCAATGGTAGACATGGCCTGCGAGTAATTGGCGTCTCCCTCGGTTGCCTTGGAGGCAAGCTCGGTAGCGGTTTTCATATCTAAGTTTGCCTTATCACGCACGGTTTCGGATTGCAGTACCGAGGTAAACAGCGCGGCAGCCTTATCCTTGCCAAAGGTTTCGGTCTTTGTCAGAGAGTCCAGAATGGTACCAATGCCGGAGGCCAGGGCAGAGAGATCAAGCTGACCGTCCTCTTGATTCAAGGTGTCCAAAAGGTCGGTTGCGGCGCTGAAAATAGAGGAGATCGCCTCTGCATCCAGGCCAATGGTTTCGGGGTTGATGCCCTGGGCAGCCTGCTTTGCGTCTACGAGCAGCGTTTCCAGCGTGATAACCGAGGAGACCTTTTCCATTTCCTCGACAGACTGCATGCTGCAGGTGCTCTCCAGGGTGGATGCGGAAAGGGGAGAAGTGATCTCCACGCTTGCCACGATTTCCAGGGCAGCGTGATCTGCACCCAGCAGCTCCGTAAAGGTTTCGGTTGCCAACGCCTTGGCCTGCTCGGCAGCGTTTGCTTGGTCAAGCTCGGTCAGGCTGACGCAAAGATTTGCCACGGCTGCCGCTGCACAGCTCTTGCGCTGCGCTTCGGTCATGCCTTCGTAAACCGTGCCGGCAAAAATATCGGTGTCGTTTTCGGTGTTGGAAAGAAGATCAAAGCGGGGCTTGCTTGAAAGGGAAGAGGATGCGTCGCGCGTACCCTCGGCATACAATGCGAAGAAGGCTTGCACGTCCTCGGAGGTCACTTGGTTTGCGTTGTCATCCACCAGGTCGTGCAGAATTGCGGTAGAATAGTAATCCAGCACCTGCGTATCAATGTCAATGCCTGCGTTGTCGAATGCGCTTTCCAGCTCGCCGGAAAGTGTTTCGATGCGCTCCTGCTCGGGCAGATCACGCACGTCGTTGATCGTATCGGCCACCGAGCTCAAAAAGGAACCGTAAACTGCTTCTACGTCAGCGGGAATGCTCAGTACCTGACCAATCGCGCGTACGCCGAGGTTCATGATCTCGGGTACCAGACGCTTCATGGATTCGTTGCAGCCAAGCGTGGTGATCAGCGTGGAGACCACACCCTCACCGCCAAGCGTGTTCATCAGCGCCTCGGTATCGGAGAGGTTGGCAAAAACACCGTTCTGAGCCAGCACGGCAACCAACTCGGCCGAGGTTTTCACGTCAGCCTGCAGCAAAAGCGTTTCTTTTGCATCGTCGTGCAGAATTTCCAGCAGGGCAGTCATTAAGGGGTCAAGCATCTCGGCGGCGTCGCCCATCGAGGGCTGTTCCATGCCAAGGAAGGTATCTCCCGCAAGCCATGCATCGGTTGCTGCGTACAGAATGTCGCCCACGATGGGGGAGAGCAGCTTGGACTGGCCAAAGGAATCACCAATTGCACGGATGATCTCGGACTGTTCCTCGCTGTAATCTTCAAATTCGGTCTTGCTCAGCTCTGTGACGTGCTGAACAAGTGTAATAACAGCCCCGATTTCTTCATCCAAAATGACCTTAGTGCCTGCAACACGCATGCTCATGACCGAGTCGGTCAGAAATTTTCCGCCCAAGGTGCGGTATGCCTTGATGGCAAAGGAGCTGTTGACTTCGGAAACGGCCTGCTGTGCGGTAGCAATTGCGGGCTCGTTTGCATCCAGCACCTCTTGCGCGGTTAGCTCGTCCAGAGTGGGCTGTGCCATGGCAAGATAACCGGAGAGGGGAATGAACAGAACAGCGACGATGACAAAGCCCTGCACAAGACCCAGGCAAGCGGCCAGCCAGCGGGGGCTCTTGGAGGCGGGCACGTAAGTCTTGCCTGCCTTTTTCTTGCGAACGGCACGTATGATGGCGCAAACGATCAGATAAACGCTCCATGCGACCACGGAAAAAAAGACGAAAAGGGTTACGCAAATCAAGGGCAATATCAATGCAGCCACCAATTGCACCAGCAGCTCTAACAGAGAAGGAGAGATTTGGGCAAATTCGAGCGCCTGCGTCACGATTTCGCCTGCATCCGCTCCGATCAAAGAGATAAGTGAGCTCAGATTATTCTGAATCAGGGAAAAAATGACTTCGGGAGAAGGCAGGATGGCCTTAAGCAGAAGCGTGACGCCGATTGCGGCAACCGCAGAAGCAGCCACGGTAATCAGACTCACCCTTGCTTTAGGAAACCCAAACAGTGCAGCGAGACCTGTGCTGAGCAAAATCACCAAGGCAACAAGTCCAAGGAGAATCAAAGCGTACATAAAAAACCTCCGTAAATAAATGTGATTTTTCTGAAATTGTCTTACAATTTATTATTATATTAAAAAAAGATGGAAGTGTCAAGGCATTTGTATCCGAATTCCCGGATTTCGTCGAAAAAAAACAAGAAAAATTCGAAAAAAGTGAAATTTTCTTTCAAAAAAGTATTGACAAATAAAAAGTGCCATGCTATAATAATTGGGCGTTGTGAAAAGACGCACAATATGGCGGGATCGCCCAGTTGGCTAGAGCAACCGGTTCATACCCGGTAGG
>CAZCRV010000036.1:0-12833 GCA_964501175.1 uncultured Clostridium sp. | reverse complement strand
CAGCAGGTTGATACTCCTCAGAACCTGTACGATTCTCCTTGCAACATCTTCGTTGCAGGCTTTATCGGCACTCCTCAGATGAACTTTATCAACGGTACTCTGGTTAAGAAGGGTGAAGACGTTTACTTCAACTTCGAAGAGCACTCCATCAAGGTTCCCGCAGACAAGGCTAACAACCCTGCTCTGAAGGATTACATTGGCCAGGAAGTTGTTGCAGGTATCCGTCCCGAGTGCATCAACGACCAGGAATCTGCTATCGCGGCTATGCCCGAGAGCACCATTGAGACCTTTGTTGACGTAACCGAGCTGATGGGCGCAGAGATTTACCTGTACCTGGTAACCGGTGAGACCCACCTGACCGCACGCGTATCCTCTCGCTCCACCTCCCGTGCAGGCGATACCATCAAGGTTGCATTCGATACTTCCAGAATGCACATCTTCGATAAGGACACCGAGCGTTGCATCGTTCACTAATTTAAAGCAAGTTAAGCGGCCGCGATTTCGCGGCCGCTTTTTTGTGCGGCGGGAGCAAGTCCCCGCCCTACGGGAATGCGGGCATCACGGACCGTCGAGGGCGCCGGTCCCTACGGAGGTTGTTGCAGGCGAGGAGGAGCAAGCCCCCGCCCTACGGGAATGCGGGCATCACGGACCGTCGAGGACGCCGGTCCCTACGGAGGTTGTTGCAGGCGAGGAGGAGCAAGCCCCCGCCCTACGGGAATGCGGGCATCACGGACCGTCGAGGACGCCGGTCCCTACGGAGGTTGTTGCAGGCGAGGAGGAGCAAGCCCCTCCCCTACGTGGTTGGGAGATCACGTTTCTATACCGCAACTATGAAAGCATGGATTCTTTGAATCGAGCCCGTAGGGGAGGGGCTTGCTCCTCCTTACCTGCCTTGGTAACATTTTTGCGCGATCTCTTGCAAACCCCTTTGGGATATGGTATAATGAAACAAACACATCAAAGGAGGTGCGCTGTGAAGGAATTGACTGTCATGATCAAGCCCGCATCGGGGCTGTGCCAGATGGCGTGTGACTACTGCTTTTACCACGATCTTGTGGAATACGGCGCGCCTGCAAACACTTGGATGAGCCTGAAAACTGCGCGGCAGCTGATTACACGCGTGGTGGAGAGCGGGGCGCAGCGCGTGCATTTCGCTTTTCAGGGCGGCGAGCCGCTCTTGTGGGGCCAGGAGCATTTTGACGATTTCTTTGAGGACGTCAAGGACGCGGGAATTGACGCAACCTATGCCGTGCAGACCAACGGGCTTTGCATTGACGAGGTGTACGCCACCTTGTTTGCCGAGAATGACGTGTTGGTGGGCATTTCCTTGGACGGGGATCGCGCTCTGCATGACGTTGCGCGCAAAACCCCGGACGGCAAGGGTACGTACGAGCGCGTGATGCGCGCGATCGAGCTGCTCAAAAAGCATGGCGTGCGCTATAATTTGCTCACGGTAATCAGCGCAAATACCGCGCGTCACCCGACGCAGCTTTATAAATTCTATAAAAAGATGGGCGTGTCGCATGTGCAGCTCATCCCGTGCCTGCCGCCCTTGGATCAGGATGCGTCGTGCAAATATGCGCCCACACCCGAAGCGTTGGGGCAATTTTTGGTCGGCTTTTACAGGCTTTGGCGCGAGGACTTTAAGGACGGAAAGCCGCCCTTTGCCGTGCGAGAATTTGACCAGGCGTTTGCCACGCTGCAGGGGCGCGGCGGCTTTTGCGGCGCACGCGGCTTTTGCACGCCGCAGCTGATCGCAGAGGCGGATGGTTCGCTTTACCCTTGCGATTTTTACGTGTTGCCAAAGTATTGCACGGGCAACGTGCAAAAGCATTCCATCGAGCAAACGCTGCAAAGCGAGGGGATGCGACGCTTTGCTGACGAGCACCCCGAAGCCCCCGCACTGTGTCGCACCTGCCGATTTTTGCCTGTGTGCGGTGGCAGCTGCCGACGCATGCGCGACGTGGTTTTATCCGACAACGAGTGCGCTATGATGCGCTTATACACCTACATGATCGAAAAGGAGAGAAGGACACCATGAGTCAGAACCCCAATATTCTTTGGATTTGCGTGGATCAGCAGAGATGGGATTGCCTGGGCTATGCCGAGAGGTATCCCGTCAAGACCCCCAACATTGACCGCCTTGCAAAGGGCGGCGTCAATTTGGCGGGTAGTTATTGCCCCATTCCCGTGTGCTGTCCCTCCAGGCAGAGCATGCTGACAGGCAAGCGCGCGGAAAAGATCGGTGCACTTTGGAATTACAATCAGAAGATCTATACCGGCATGCTGCCTGCGGACAGCGATTCCTGGGCAAGGCAGCTGCACGACGTGCTGGGCTATCATACCGGCTGGGTCGGTGCCTGGGAGGGCGGATACAATGCAACGCCGCAGTCTATGGGCTACGAGGTGTACGTGCCTCGCTCCGAGGTTGTGCGCCCTATGGCCGAGAAGTATCCGCAGTGCGTACCCACCAATGGATTCTGGGGGCAGGTGTACGACATGGACAAGGAGTATGCCCCCACGCACAGGACCGCGGGGCAGGTCATAAACCTGATGGAGGGCTGGCAGGATGAGCGTCCTTGGCTTGTACAGATGGAGATCTCCGAGCCGCATCTGCCTTGCACGCCCGTGCGTGAATTTGCCGACATGTACGATCCCGCCGACATCCCCGTGTGGGGCGGCTTTGAGGATACGTATGAGAATAAGCCGTATATCCAGCGTCAGCAGCGCATCAACTGGAACACCGAGGATAAGGACTGGGCGTTTTTTGCGCCCGTGGTGGCAAGGTATTACGCCTGGATCTCACAGATCGACGATGCGATCGGCAGAGTGCTGGATTGGCTGGAATCGCACGGCAAGCTGGACGACACCGTGATCATTTACACCTCCGACCACGGTGATTATTGCGGTGACCGCCGACAGATGGACAAGCACTACGCCATGTACGAGGAGATCACGCACGTCCCGCACCTGTGGCATTGCCCCGCAAGATTTGCGCAGGGGCTGACCAGCCATGCATTGAACACAAACGCTCTGGATATTCCCGCCACCATTATGGATCTTGTAGGCTTGCCCACAGACGGCATGGTGGGCAAGAGCCTTTTGCCCGTGCTGACAGGGCAGAGTGACATGCACCGCGACGCTGTCATGGTGACCTACAACGGCCAGCAATTCGGCCTTTTCTCGCAGAGAATGCTGCGCATGGGAGAGATCAAATACACCTGGAATCTGACCGATACCGACGAGCTGTACGACCTTGCAAAAGACCCTTACGAGCTTTGCAATCTGATCGGTGACCCCGCGTATGCCAAAGCTTTGCAGACCATGCGCCACCGCCTGCTTGCCGAGCTGCAGGCAGAGGACGATTGCATGCTCAACGGCTGGACTGTGCAGCAGCTGCGAGACGGGAGAAAGCTTTGATTGGCGGCGGATATGAGGCTGTGAGCTCACAGCAGATAATTTTTGCTGAGGATTTATACTTGTTTGATCTCAAATGCCCGTTGGGTGCACCGCTTGCCTATCGCTGTGCGCGCGGCGGACAAGCGCAGCCCGATCTTTTGCATGTACTGGGAATTTCGGCGCGCCAATGGATGCACTATGAGCAAAAGCTGTTCGATTTTCCGCTTTGCCTTGGCGAGGCGGGAGGCGCCGTGGTGCTGCCGCTGTTTGGCAGCCTTGGCAGATTTGTCGTAGTTCTCAAGCCCGATATCTCGGTCTCTGCGCTGGCGCACCTTGCAGCGAGCGCGAGATTTGGCGAGATTTATGCGGCGGAGTCGATTCTGAGCATTCCGCCTGCCATGTCCGAGAAGGAGCAAGAGGCAGCGGAGCGCTTTGTGCAAACGTTTGCAAGAATGCGCCTTTTGATCGATTGGTGCAGCTTGTCCGAGAGCGCGGGGCAGGCCGAGGATTGCATTTCTCTTGCATCCGAGCTCTTTGGCGTGGAACTGATGTCCGCACAATCGGCAGAGTTTTGTGCAGAGCTGCAAGCACCCACCATGCCCGACATGAAGTTTTCGGGGAAGGCGTTTGCCATCTCTCTGCTGGTGCTCTTGAGTGCTATGCGTAACGACGCACATGCACGCAGCGGATGGCTGTACGCCGCGGATCGCGGCGGGGGTGTTGTCATAGAAGCGGCGTTTCGTACCGAATCGGATCGCGCATTTGAGTCGCTTGCGCATATGCAGGCGATTTTGGCAGATGGCGGCGTTATGTTCGGCACAAGAACGCATCAAGCCCCCGTCAAGCCGCCAAGGCAATATGCGTATATGCACAAAAAGATTACCGACCCGCAGCACCCGTACTGTGCGCGTTGCGGATGCCTTGACAAGCGTTGCGCTGCCTGCACGGCGGTGCAATGGGCGATTTTGCCTTACGTTTGCGATGCAGCATTGCTTGGGATCAAAAACTACTTCTGTTTTGGAGAATAAAAAAGCAGTAAGTGCGATTGCACTTACTGCTTAAATTTTTGCATAAATTATTCTGCAGCCTCGGCAGTCTCTTCCTCGGTGGTTTCTTCAGCACCGATGCCGGAGTCTACGATGTTGTCCACGTATTCCTTTACGGGACCCGATGCGGGAGCTATGATCACGCTCTGGAGCTTGGACCAGAAGATGTAGTCGCCGAGAACCACGGAGTTCTCAACGGTGTTCATAGCGGACATATCGATAGCGGTCAGGTTGTTGCACTTATAGAATGCCATATCGCCGATCTCAGCAACTGTTGCGGGGAAGGTCAACTCGGTCAAACCCTGGCAGCCAAAGAAAGCAGCGGAGCCGATGGTGGTCAGCTTGGTGGGCAGCTCCAAAGAGGTCAGAGCAGAGCAGCCGTAGAAAGCGAAATCACCGATCGAAATCAAGAACATGGGCAGGTCGATAGAGGTCAGCTGATCACAACCGTGGAAAGCACCTTCACCGATCGAGTAAACAGAATTGGGCAGCTCAATAGTGGTCAGACCCGTGCAGCCTGCAAATGCCCACTTGCCGATGGTTTCAATCGTAGCGGGGAGCTCAACCGAGGTCATAGCGGTGCAATAGTAGAACGCATTGTCGGCAATACCAACGATGGTTCTGACGTTATCTTCATCATTTGCGTCCTCACCCCCAAGAGACGCGATGGTAACCTTGGAGGGAACGACAACGGCGTGAGGTTCAGCCTTGCCGACGTAGCCGGTGATCACAGCGGTGTTACCTCCTGCCTCTTCAAAGGTGAAATAACCGGTATCGGTTACGTAGGTATAGTTGGGAGCAACGTAGTTGTTGATGGACGTCAGGTCACCCGAAGAGCCTTCACAAGCCACCAGAGTCACAAACATAGCAAGGACCATAGCCACAGCAAGAATCTTTTTCATATGGAACTCCTTTTGAACATAATTATTCATGATTAAATAAATTATACAACAGTTTGCTGAAATTGTCAATAGATTTCACGGCTGAGATTGTAAATATTTTGCGGCCGATTGCTCGGTGGCGGGTTGCTTTTGATATCACAATTGCGTTATTTGCGTCTTCTCTTGATACAGATCACGATACCCGTGATGATGGTGCCCAGAGGAAGCACGATGATGCCTGTTGCGGCAATCAGAATCAGCCATACCCAATGCATGTCGAGCGTGCCGCCAAGGTCGATGGCGGGGATCTCGATGTAATCGGAGTAGTAAGCCTGCGTGCCGCCTGCATAATCCACAGCGGCGTAGAGGAAGCCGTAATTATACCTGTAAAGCTGATCGGCGATCTGCTCGCTGTAGCTGTCGGCAAACCCAAACCACACAATGCCGCCCGTCTTGTCACCGCTTGTAACGGTGGCGGATACGGCCATGTTGTATGTACCTGCGGTGGGATCGGTGGAAAGGTAGCCCTTATCCGAGGTGGTGGCGATGGGTGTGACGCTCACGCCTGCGGTCTCGGTTACGGTAATGGGATGTGCGCCCGCAATCAGCACCTGATAGTTGCGCGGATTCTGACTGTAGGATTCGTAAATCTGCTGATAGTACTGCGCGTATGCCTGATACATCGAGTTGCCTGTGGATTCATATTGTTGATATGCCGCCATGTACATGGAATAGATCTCGCTGAGCATGGCCAAATGAATAATGTTATCCGCTGTGGCAACCAGCTCGTGATTGCTGTCTGGCAGTACGAACAGATAATCATGGGGGTAGGTGACAGCCTCGGTTTCGGTTTCGGTTTCGGTTTCGGTCTCTTCGCCCGAGGTTTCTTCCTCTGCCTGCGCCTCAATTTCGGCATCGGTCTCAGCTTCGGTATCCGAGGGCTGCTCGCCGCCGCTCAGATACAGGTTATAGGAAAGGGAATCGTCCAGCACCAGCGCGTCGGTTGCACTAAGTCCGTAAGCGCCCATCAGCGCCATCAGATTGGGCAGCTTGGCCGCGTCGGGCGTGGTGTTCAGGATCAGCGAGCCACCGCCTGCAATAAAGTCTGCAAGCAGCGTCTTTTCCTCGTCGGTAATATCGGTCTTGGGCGCGTTGAGTACCAGCGTGACCGCGTTTGCGGGGATCTCACCGACAGCATCCAGGTTGATCGAAAAATAGCGGATGCTTAAATCGTCCAGATACATGGAAGTAAACGTCTCGGGCAACTCTGCTTCGCCGTGACCCGCCAGAATGTAGGTGGTGGGAATATCCTCGGTGGTCACGTAGTCCACGGAGGAGGTGAGCATGGCATCGGCGTACCAGTAGCGGTTGTAGCCCTCCATGATCTCGGAGTAGCCTGCGTAGAAGCTGCTTATACCGTAGTATTGCGCAATGACCTGGTCGGCATAGGCAATGGCTGCCTCCTGGCCGTAGGTTTCCGAGTAGTTTTCGGCAATGCTAATCCATGCGTTGATCACGGTCACGAAATCGGTGTAGGAGAGCAGTGCACCGTCTGCGGGGAAGGCGTACTTGAACAGCTCGTCGTAGGTGATGACGTCATATCTGTCCTCGCTCTCCACGATCAGGCTGGAGCCGATCAGCTGGCCGGGGTAGTACTTGGAAATAAAGTCGGTGTCGGATACGTCCACGTATTGCAGGGTCAGCGAGTCGCAAAGGCGTGCGTACTTGTCAAGCATGACGCGGAACTTGGCGGCGTATTCGTAATCGTAGGTCTCCTCGGGGTCGTAGACGTAATAAACGGTCACGTCCTTGTCAAGGGATTTGAAAAAGGACTTGGATTGGGAGCTGATCGAAAACGCGTCGCTCGAGTCGGCTACGAAGTTTGTCCATGCGCGGGGCAAGAGACTCACGCCTACGTTGAGCAGTACGAGTGCCGCTAAGATGACGGCCGTGATGACCACCCATTTGGTTCCCTTGACGGAGCGCTTGATCCCCAGATTGTTTTGTTCATTCATATCAAGACACCTCCGTTAAGAATTCCAGCGTCTTCTCTCAAGCATGAGTACTGTTAAGTACACCGAAAAGAAGATGGCGGATGCAAAGAATATAAGGCCGCTTAAGCTGAAAGCGCCTAGCGTCATGTCAGTAAAGGTGGCAAAAGCGGAAAGGTAGGTCAGCACCTTGGCAAACAGTCCTGCAAACGCGTCGTTCCAAATGGCAAACGCGGCGGACAGGGGAATGATGGTGGCGGCTGCCGTGATCATGCCCACAAGCGCGCTCTTGGAAAGAAGACCCGCGACCAGAGCGAACAGGCCAAGCAGCACGATCAGTCCTGCGAAAGAGAGGACGGCGGCTTGTTCAGCAAACAGCGCGTCAATATACTGCGCAATGACCACCAGGTAGTCCATGCCGGACAACACCAGCACTGCAGCAAAGCCGCCTACCGCTGCGATGACCACGCTGTCGGTCAGCGAGGAGATCAGCATACAGATCGCGATCAGCAAAGCGCCAAGCAACAGGTAAGAGATGCCTGCAACCAGCGAGGCACCCAGCGAGCCAAGCAGTACAGAGCCTTCCGAGAACAGGCGCAAAACAAGGCCGAACATGCTCAGCACCACCACGGGAATAGCGAATACGGTCAGCATAGCGAAATACTTGCCAAGCACGATGGAAACGGGCTTGATGGGCAAGGAAAGCAGGAACATATCGGTTTTATTGCGACGCTCCTCGGCAAACGAGCGCATGGTCAGAACGGGGATCAGGAAAATGGACATAAACGCCATATCCGAGAAGGTATAAGCCATTTCGGCCGTGCCGCTCAGCAGATTGTGCGTGGTGATATAAATACCAATGACGCAAAGTGTAAAGGCCAAGTATATGTAGCCGTACATGCTGCCAAAATAAGAGCGGAGCTCACGTTTGTAAATCGCACTCATTCTGCGTCACCTCCCAGGTCGTTCTGTTCGGGCGCGGGTGCGTCCTCCTTGACGTTGCCAAGTATTTTCTCGCGGCGCTTCCGCTCGCCCAGGGCGCGCTTGTCCTGTGTGCCCTCTGTTCTGTCGGTCAGCGAGAGGAATACTTCTTCAAGGCTTGCCGTCATTTGCTGTGTGCTGATTACTGCATAGCGGCGCTCGGCCATGGCAAAGAACAAGTCGTCGCGCAAATCGATGCCGCGCGGCAGCTTGATCTCAAGCTCTACCGTGCCGTCAGTTTCCTTGAGTACGTGGACCTCGCGAATATTGGGATACTTCGCAAGCACGTTCAGAATGCCGTCGCGCTCACCCTTGATGCTCATGCGCAGCACGGTCTCGTCGCCCGCGCGTGCCTCCAGCGCCTCCAGCGTGTCGTCAGCCACGATCTTGCCGCGCGAGATGATGATAATGTGATCGCAGACCTCGCTGATCTCGGCCAAGATATGGCTGGAGAGAATGACCGTTTTGGTCTGTCCCAGCTTGCGGATCAACTCACGGATCTCAATGATCTGCTGCGGGTCAAGGCCAACCGTGGGCTCGTCCAGAATGATGACGTCGGGATTGCCAAGCATGGCCTGCGCAATGCCAACTCGCTGCTTATAGCCTTTGGACAGGCCGGAGATCAATCTGTTTTTCATGTGTGTAATGCCTGTCTGCTCCATGACCTCGTTTACCTGCCTTTCGGCACGCGCGGGCTTTACTCCCTTGGCCTCTGCCACGAAATGCAGATATTCAAAGGCAGTCATATCCGCATAGAGCGGGGGAATTTCCGGCAGATAGCCGATCTGCTTTTTGGCCTCGATGGGATCGTTGCAGATGTCGTAGCCATTGATCTGCACCGTGCCGGACGTGGCGGCAAGGCTGCCCGCGATGATATTCATGGTGGTGGATTTACCTGCGCCGTTGGGGCCGAGAAATCCGTAAATTCTGCCGTTACGGATCTTGAAGCTGACGTCGTCAACAGCGGTATTCGCACCGTATTTTTTGGTAAGATTTTTTACCTCGATCAAAATCTGATCCTCCCATACGTGGATTTTCATACATACTACTATTATATCATAAAATCTCTAAGTGTCAAGAAAATGATGCGTTTTTGAACGTTTATTGAATCCTTGTTCGCAAATAAGAAAAATATGTACAATTTCACCACAATTGTCCTTGAAATTTGTACGATATTAAGAGGAAATCGACATTTCGCACATTGACATCTCGGGGAGAATGTGATATAATTTAAAGTGGATTAAAAGAAAATTTACACAAGCGTGTGTGAAGATGGGAGGAGGAGACCGAAATGGGAGCAAAATACGGTGAGCTGGATCAGTATTTGTTCCACCAGGGCACGGCGGGATATGCCTATCATTATCTCGGTGCGCATCGGATGAGCAACGGCTATGCGTTTCGCGTGTGGGCCCCCAACGCAGACGGCGTTTGGGTCAGCGGCGATTTTAACGATTGGCAGTTAAACTGTCCCCTGGAGCGTATTTCCGATGCCGGCATCTGGGAGACAGTGCTGCCGCCGAATGTCGTAAAATCGGGGGATGCATATAAATTCTGCATCGCCTCGGGCGAGCGCCGCATCTGGAAGGCTGACCCGTATGCACGCTATTCCGAGCCTGCACCCGGAACCAATTCGCGTATCTGGGAGGCAGAGCCCTACGCTTGGCAGGACGCAGCCTGGATGCGCCGCCGCCGACAGGTTGCCGAGCGGTATTATCAATCTCCAATGAATATCTATGAAATGCATCTTGGCTCGTGGCACAGACGAGAGGACGGCTCTTACCTCTCTTACCGCGAGATTGCCGATATGCTGGCGCCTTATTTGACCGATATGGGGTATACCCACGTCGAGCTGATGCCTGTCATGGAGCATCCGTTTGACGGCTCATGGGGCTATCAGGTCTGCGGATACTACAATCCCATGCCGCGCTACGGCACTCCCGATGATTTCCGCTATTTCGTGGACACCATGCACAAAAGCGGCATTGGCGTGCTGCTTGACTGGGTGCCCGCGCATTTTCCCAAGGATGCGTACGGACTTTACGAATTTGACGGCAAGCCCCTTTACGAATATCAGGGCAAGGACCGCATGGAGAATCGCGGCTGGGGCACGCGCTGCTTTGACGTGGGCAGGGAAGAGGTGCAGTCCTTCTTGATCTCCAACGCGATCTATTGGGCAAAGGAATTCCACGCAGACGGCCTTCGTGTGGATGCCGTGACCAGCATGCTTTATCTGGACTACGAACGCGAGTCGGGCGAATGGCTGCCCAACGTATACGGAGATAACCGCAACTTAGAGGCCGTCGCCTTTTTCAAAAAGCTTAATGCGTTTATGCGCCGTGAGTGCCCCGGCGTGCTCATGATTGCCGAGGAATCCTCCGCCTTTCCGCATGTGACGGGAGAGGACCGCGACGGGCTCGGCTTCCACCTCAAATGGAACATGGGCTGGATGAACGACACGCTGTTCTATGCCGAAAAGGATCCTTTGTATCGCGGCTATCACCACGATAAGCTGACCTTTTCCTTGATGTTTGCCTTCAACGAGCATTTCGTGCTGCCCATCTCGCACGACGAGGTGGTGCACGGCAAAAAGTCGTTTATCGACAAAATGCCGGGCGACTATTGGAAAAAGTTTGCGGGCGCAAGACTGTTTGCGGCCTATCAGATGCTGCATCCAGGCAAAAAGCTGAACTTTATGGGCAACGAGATCGGCCAGTTCCGCGAATGGGCGTATGCGGGTGAGATCGAGTGGTTCCTCCTCGACGAATACGCCACGCACCGCAAGCACAAGGCCTTTATCAAGGCGCTCAACGCGTTTTATCTTGCAGAGCCTGCGCTGTGGCAGGTGGACGACTCGTTTGACGGATTCAAATGGATCGACGCGGACGATAAGGCGCGCAGCATCACCAGCTTCCGCCGCATTGATAAGAACGGCAGAGAGCTGATCGCGGTGCTCAACTACACGCCCGTGGCATACGAGGGCTTTTTGCTGCAGGTTCCGGCGGACGGCACCTACTCTGAGGTCTTTAACACCGACGATACCGCCTATGGCGGCAGCGGCGTGACCAACACGGGTGCGCAGTTCCATTCCGAGCAGATCGGTGATAAGCACGCCATCCGCCTACGCGTACCGCCCTTGGGCGTCACCGTGCTGCGCTGCGTGCGCAAACGCGCGACGAGAAAGCCGAGTCGCACTTGAATCTTGTTATTTTTCACGGCAGGACCGTAAAAGATAATCTATATTTACCCCGACCACCGTCGGGAAACCTATAATTTACGAAGGAGTGGTTTTTTATGTTCAAGAAAAAAGAATGTGTCGCAATGCTGCTCGCCGGCGGCCAGGGCTCGCGTCTGTACGCGCTGACCGCCAAGACAGCCAAACCCGCAGTCCCCTTCGGCGGTAAGTACCGCATCATCGATTTCCCCCTTTCCAACTGTGTCAACTCAGGTATTGACACGGTCGGTGTTTTGACCCAGTACCAGCCGCTGGTGCTCAACGAGTACATCGGCAACGGTCTTCCTTGGGATCTGGACCGCGCATGGGGCGGTGTCAAGATCCTGCCTCCCTATCAGGGACAAAAGCGTGCCGACTGGTACAAGGGCACGGCAAACGCAATCTATCAGAATATGGAATTCGTCAACCGCTACGACGCGGAGTACGTGCTCATTCTCTCGGGTGACCATATCTATAAGATGGATTACGACAAAATGCTTGCATATCATAAGCAAAAGGGCGCGGATTGTACCATCGCCGTTCTGGCAGTTCCCATGGAGGAGGCCAGCCGCTTTGGCATCATGAGCACCAACGAGGACGGCTCGATCTACAAGTTCTCGGAAAAGCCCAAGAATCCCGATTCCAATCTGGCGAGCATGGGCATTTACATATTCAACCGCAAGAAGCTTAACGATTATCTGATTGCTGACGAGAAGACTCCCGGCTCTTCCAACGACTTCGGTAAGAACATCATCCCCAATATGCTGGCAGCAGGGGAGAAGATGTTTGCTTATCCCTTCGAGGGCTATTGGAAGGACGTCGGAACCATCTCTTCGCTGTGGGAAGCCAACATGGATCTGCTGGGCGAGAATCCCGAGCACAATCTGGGCGACGAATCCTGGCGTATCTACGCGCGTCACCATGCTCTTGCACCGCAGTTTGTGGGCAAGGAGGCCGTGATTGAAAACTGCAACATCACCGAGGGCTGCGAGATCTACGGTACGGTCCGTAACTGCGTGGTCGGTGCGGGCGTTAAGATCGAAAAGGGCGCTGTTGTTACCGACAGCGTGCTGATGGGCGACGCTGTGATCGGTGAGGGCGCTGTGGTATCTTATGCAATCATTGATACAGGCGTTACCATCGGTAAGGGTGCTGTGATCGGTGAGGATAAGGCAACGGCAAAGGGAATTGCCGTGATTGGTGAAGACATTACCATCGAGGACGGCGCCGTCGTTGAGGCCGGTGCCATGATTCCCGAGGTTTAAGAAAGGGGGACGAAACAATGACTGCAGCAGGATTGATTTTTGCAAATACACACGATAAG
>CAZCRV010000035.1:0-13033 GCA_964501175.1 uncultured Clostridium sp. | reverse complement strand
TGGGTCAGATTTGACGCCCAACCCGCAGGCGAATACCTGTTCCACATCTCCGAGCCCAAGGGCCAGGTAGGCGTTTGGACCAATAGCAATCCCAAGGATTCCAAGGGCTTTTTGTATCTGAACGGAGTAGAACAGAGAGGTGAGCCCGAATTGTATTTCAACTTTGAGAACGACAACGTGCCCGAAGAGCCCTTCGGCACCTGCCAGGCGTCTGCCGATGCAGCCATTCCGAAATCCCCCTATACCTCAACAAACGCAAAAACCCCTTCCAGCATGTCGGTTTCCTGCGGTATGCGTCTGAGTGTCAACGCGGCCTTTTTGGGCGTTGAATTCGACCTTGCAACCTACAACGCAACCGATCTGGAGGTGGATATCTCGGTTTATGAATGGAAGGATACGTATGCTGCAACCGTTGCAGCAGAGCCCGTGGCAAGTGAGCGCATTTTGCTGATCGACAACGCCATGCAGGGCATTTCCTTCAAAAAGCTGCCCGCAGGCGACTACCTGTTCTTAGTACATAACGCAAGCAAGGCTCCCGCCGTGTATACCTTTACCGAGGTCACCGGCTTTGAAGGCTACGTTTACAAGGACGGCTTCCCCGCATCCGGCTCTGTTTCTTACCCGGATATGCGCGTGATCTTTGCAGAGGAAGCACCCGACGAGGATTTCTTCCTGCAATGCTCCGAGCCCAAGGATACCATTGACGGCAACCATACCGCTCCCGAGGAATACGTCATTCCCGAGGATTCCCTGATCTACACCCACCCCGTCCTGCCCGACACCTGGGTCTTTACCGACGGCCTGGGCAGAACCTCGCTGACCTACGAGGACGTTGGCGCACCTCGCGACGACAAAACGGTGGCTATGTTCTACTGGACCTGGCACATCGACGGCTTTACCGCCAACGAGCCCGTAAATCTGCAGCAGATCAGCGAGCTGTACCCCGAGGCGATCCGAGATTATAATCACGAGATCTGGACCGGCACCTCTACCTATTGGTGGAACGAATCCATCTACGGCTATTACCGCACTGACGACACATGGGTTCTGCGTAAGCAGGCAGAGCTTTTGACCAACGCAGGCGTTGACGTGATCTTCACCGACAACACCAACGGTGACCACACCTGGTACAACTCCTACAACGCGCTGCTCGAATCCTGGGACGACGCCATGACCGATGGTCTGAAGACCCCCAAGCTTTCCTTCATGCTCCCCTTCTGGGATCAGTCCTATACCAACATTCAGCTCTCCTCGATCTATCAGGACGTTTTCCGCGCAGGCAAATACCAAAACCTGTGGTACTATCTGGACGGCAAGCCCATGGTCATGGCGATCCCCGCATCCTTTAATCCCAACACCTCTCCCCTGGAAAAGGAAATTTCCAACTTCTTTACCTTCCGTGCAGGTCAGCCCGGCTATGTGGTAGACAACACCGATTACAGAACCTGGGGTTGGCTTTCCATGTACCCGCAGGCCAAGTACTACGCATCCAGCAAGGATAAGAGCAACGGCATCGTGGAGCAGATCACGGTCGGCGTGGCCATGAACCACAACTACAAGCTGAGCGCGCTGGCTGCCATGAGCGGTGACAACATCGCAGGCCGTTCCTACACCTCCGATTATCAGGATCGCTATGAGCAGGAAGGTGCAGAAGCCTCCAAGTGGGGCTACAACTTCGCAGAGCAGTGGAATTACGCACTCGAGGTTGACCCTGCAGTCGTATTCGTGACCGGCTGGAACGAATTCCGCGTGGGCAGATATACGGAATGGCCCGAGGGCTCCGCCTCTTCTGTTACCAATGCATTCCCTGACCAGTTCAACGACGAATTCTCCCGTGACATCGAGCCCACCAAGGGCGCGCTTAAAGACCACTACTACTATCAGCTCGTCAACTTCGTCCGTCAGTATAAGGGTGCCAACCCCATCCCCACGCCCAGCGCAAAGACCACCATTGACCTCTCGGCAGGTCAAGAGCAGTGGAAGGCAGTTGAGCCTTACTTCGGTGCATACATCGGCAACACCGAGCACAGAGATTCCAAGGGCTATGGCGACCTGTACTACACTGAGACCTCCGGCCGTAACGACATCATCGGTGCACAGGTGGCTCGCGACGACGAGTACGTTTACTTCAACGTAGAGTGCGCGTCCGACATCACTCCTTACACCGATAACCTTTGGATGACCCTTTACCTGGATACCGACCAGAGCAACCAGGGCTGGGAGACCTTTGAATACGTGATCAATAAGTCCGCAGCAAGTGCCGACACCGTCGTGCTTGAAAAGTTCTCGGGCAACGGCTATGAATCCACTAAGGTGGCCGATTGCGCTTACACCGTTGACGGCAGATACATGACCGTCAAGGTTGCCAAGAGCGATCTCAGCCTTTCGGGCGACGACTACACCATCAACTTCTCCTGGACCGACAATGTACACGACGAGGGCGACTACACAAAGTTCTCGGGCGATATCATGGACTTCTACATCTCCGGTGACGTAGCACCCGGCGCACGCTTCAAGTTCAGCTATATCAGCGGTGAAAAGACCACAGGCGACACCACCGACTCCACCGAGGCCGACACCTCCGCCCCCGGCCTCTCCGATAGCACGACCAACGCTCCCGAAGGCGAGACCGAGCCCGAAGCAGAAAAGGGCTGCAAGTCCTTCGCAGCAGCAGGCGCAGCAATCGCTATGGCCGCAGCCGCAGCAGTTGTGCTTAAGAAAAAGAAGGATTGATTTCATCGCAAAACAATCAAGGAAGCCGCATAAGCGGCTTCCTTTTTTGGTCACATGGTGTTTTCCAAGCGGGAAGCCAAGCCCTTGCGGCATAGCCGCGCAGCGGGTATGTCATCCTTGAGCGTAGCGAAGGATCTTGCAAGGGCGCAAGATAGTTACTTTGTATCGAAAACGAATTTTTGTCAAGATCCTTCGCGTCGCCGCCACCTCATTTTTGCAAAACAAAACCAAAGGGCGGCTTACTCGAGGATGACAGACAAAAATTCGGGCGACAACCGAACGGATAACCGAGAAAAAACACTCGGGACGTTGAGGGCGCCGTCCCCTGCGATGGCCGGTTTTCACATCCGAAATTATTGTTCTGAAAAAATCAAATTAACAAAACGAAAATATCTCCTAAAACATTTTCAAACATCCCTGCCTTATAATAGGTGCATAATAAAAAATGATAAACAAAGGAGATTTACATCATGTCCAAGATCGCAGATACCAACGAAAAGATTGAAAAGACCGTAGTTGACGGTTACAAGAAGATAGAAAAAGGCGTCGTTGACGGCTACAAGAAGATCGAGGAAGGCGTTGTTGAAGGCTTCAATAAAGTCAGCGACAAGGCTGTTGAGGTGCTGTTTGCCAAGGAGGGCGAGACGGTCGCCAAGGCCAAGGAGCGCCTGAGCGGTAAAAAGGAAGAGAGCAACTCCGACGCAGGATAATTTTTGCAAGCAACCAAAACCGATCGGCATGCATTCCCGCCGGGATGCGTGCCGATTTTTTATTGACAGCCCTTGCAAGGTGTGATATAATAAACTCATAAGGCAAATACTATCAAGTATGATCAAAGAAAGGATATAAAAAAATGGCAGTCATTCACGTAACAAAGGAAAATTTTGATGAGATCAAGAACGGTGAAAAGCCCGTTCTGCTGGACTTTTATGCAGACTGGTGCGGTCCTTGCCGCATGGTTGCTCCCATCATCGAGGAGATCGGAAACGAGAGAGACGACATCGTGGTCGGCAAGATCAATGTGGACGAGCAGGGCGAGCTGGCGCAGCAGTTTGGCGTTATGAGCATTCCCACGCTGGTTGTGCTCAAGGGCGGTGAGATCACCAACCAGGTCACCGGTTCGCGCCCCAAGGCCGCAATTCTGGCACTTCTCTGATATGGAAACCGCACGCATTTACGATATGCTGATCCTGGGCGGCGGCCCTGCGGGCTATACCACCGCGCTGTACGCCGCACGCGCAGGACTTGACGTGCTGGTCATTGAGAAGATCTGCCCCGGCGGACAGATGGCCACCACCGACATCATCGACAACTACCCCGGCTTTGACGCGGGCGTGGACGGCATTGAGCTTGGCATGAAAATGGCGGCAGGCGCGGAGCGCTTCGGAGCTGTGAGCGCGTATGCCGAAATTACCGAGGTTGAGCTCTCCCCCGCCATCAAGCGCGTGGTCACCACCGACAGCGAGTATTTCGGCCGCACCGTGGTGATTGCCACGGGTGCTTCTCCTCGCGCGTTGGGTCTTGAGAATGAACAAGCCCTGATCGGCCGTGGCGTGCACTACTGCGCGCATTGCGACGGCCGCTTTTATAAGGGCAAGACGGTCATGGTGGTTGGCGGCGGCAACAGCGCCGCATCCGACGCGCTATACCTCTCGGGGCTTTGCGAAAAGGTGATTTTGGCACACCGCCGCGACACGCTGCGTGCCACCAAGATCTACCATGCCCCGCTTATGCAGGCAACAAACGTAGAGTTTTGCTGGAACAGCAAGATTTCCGAGCTGCACGCGGACAAGCGAATCGAATCGGTCACGCTGACCGATATTCCCACGGGCGAAGGGCGCGAGGTCAAGATCGACGGCTTGTTCGTCAGCATTGGCCGCCGCCCCGCGACCGAGCTGTTTGCAGGACAGATCGAGCTTGACGCGCTGGGCTACATTGTGGCAGATGAGAGCACCAAGACATCGATCCCGGGTGTCTTTGCTGCGGGCGACGTGCGCACCAAGACCCTGCGCCAGGTGGTCACCGCCGCAGCCGACGGCGCAGTTGCCGCGCACCACGCAGAGGAATATCTGGCGATGATGTGACCGAATTTGGAAATGCCTACGGGCAGGAGGCGAAACGCCTCCCCTACAGACATTTTGATATTGGTTAATTAACTGAATCCCCAACAGACCAAAATCTGTCGGGGATTCAGTTTATTCTTCTTTTCTCCTTTAATCCTTCCCGCTGACCACTCTGCCGTCGGGATAGGTGATGGTAAACTCACCGCTGTCGAAATCGGCGACCACGATCGTGCCGTCCGAGAAGGTACTGCGGCGCTTGCGGGTGGTTTCGTCCAAAATCTCGTGCTTGACAAGGTCACACAGCGCGACCTTTTGGTGCAGCTCTAAGGCGATCTTGCCGTACTCGATCTCGTCCCTATCCATCTCTGCAAAATAATATACAGTGTCACCGCACAAAAGCGCCCACAGGTAGGGCTGATCGGTGCAGGCAATACCCCATGCACCGCGGCGGTGCATGCCATCCCACGGAATGACGATACAATCATGGAAGACCAGGTTGAAAAGCGGGATCGGCACGCCCACGTTGACCTTATCGGGCGCGTCAAAGCTTGAGCAATGGAAGGGCGCGTGATGGCACAGCGCCATGGAATCAATGATGCAATCCAAGGTCTCCTCAGAGGACGGAATGATGCCACGCTCGGTCAGCAGATCCAGGCAATGGCGTCTGTTCTGCGCACACTGCTCACGCGTAGCGGGATGCTCGGGATTGAAGCACTCGTCAAGCTCGACCACCGAGAACACATCCAGGTACGAGCCCTCGATCTTGATGCCCAGTCGCTCAAATTCGTCGTAATTGCGACGCACGTAATCGGGCGCGAGCGCGGAGCAAAGGAAGGTATGCGCGCCGCCATACCAGTAGTCGCTCAGAAAATGGCTGCCGTCAAAATACTGCACGGCATTGTCCAGGGTGAAGCCGGGAGAATCGTAATAATAATCACGGTACTGATCGTGAATACCGAACTTATAGCCAATCTCGCGGCAGGCGTCACTCAGCGCCCTCATACCCTCCGCTCCACCGGATTCCTCGTGGATCGGGAAAGGACTGGGATGCAGATTGTCATAGCCGTGATGTCCCCAGCCGTCCAGGTGCAAATATGCCCTTTCCACGCCCATAGATTTGAGCTTGCGCAATCTTTGCTCGGTGGTGGCAAACGGAATGCACCAATCGTTGTTCTCGGGGTGATCGGGGTCATAATAATGCGTGCCTTCCTTGATATGCACGGCCGCGATAGTGTGTACGATGGGCGTGCCGATCAAGTATTCCACGTTCGGGTTACGCGCGATCTTCTCTTTAAGCGTGACTAACTTTCCGCGCTCCGCGCGATACGCACGGTAGATCTTGGCAATGGTATTGAAGTCGCCATCCGCAAAGAAGTCGAAAATCATCCCGCGCTTGTAAGACATAGTACCCAGCGAGGGAATAAAGAAGGGCTGCACCTCCTCGCCCACAAGCGAGTAGCGCGCGTCAAAGGGCGTGTCGTAAATGGCGGCGTAGCCGCAACCGCGATGCACCTGACCGAACAGCGGCATGTAGCCATCGCGCTCGTAAATAAAGCCGTTGATAATCTTAATCGGATGCCCCGCGGGCACAAGCGTGCCCTGCATGCGTGGCAGAACGGTATATCCCTCGCCCTCGCAAGCGTCAAATCTCATGCGAGGCGGGTATTCCAGGGCAGCAATTTGCCCACGCCCGTCACCGACGACCCACGCCTGCACGCGCAGCTGGCCCGACGAGGACTCCAAGGCCACGTAAGTTTCCAGCGTGAAGGGATATTCCCTGCCCGCGATGTCACAAAGCTCTGTGTAGGTTGCGCGAACACCGTCCATGATACCGTTCTGGTACGTGCGGCTCTCGCACTTGGCGCTCTTCAGCAAAATCTCCGAGCCGTCACCCATGCGGATCTTTCCCGCGTCCGCCCACGACCAGGTCACGTCGCTGCCCGCCACGTGCACGCAAAATACAAGAGATTCGGGCTCATATTCGATTCTGAGCTTATCGTTCCCAATGATGTATTGCATACTGCCCTCCTTGACGTTTTTTCTGATTTCATTATAGCACAAAATGCATACAATGACAAGAAACCACGGAAAAATATCAATAAAGATTTCTGCGCATCACTTTGCACCGATGCCTCGGGTCATTTGCACCTCGCTTCTTCTCTAAAGGTGCAATATTTGCACCTTTCTATATTTTATATTGTGCAATCTTTGCACTTTCATATTGACATGAGGGTGCAAATATGCTATAATTATCCCGAAAGGGGTGAATCTCATGTCTTCACTGAAAGAAATAAGAATGTCCAAGAACTTAACTCAAGAGCAAGCCTGTGCACTTTTGGGAGTTTCTTTGCGTTCCTATAAATCGTATGAAAACGAGCCGTCCAAGCAAAATTCTCTCAAATACCGTTTCATGGTCGATTCTCTTACACGATACGTTGCCTTGGACGAAGAACACGGGATTTTAACTTTACAGCAGATAACAAATGCATGCAAACAGGTCCTGGATCAATATGACGTTCGCTACTGTATTTTGTTTGGTTCATATGCCAAAGGAACGCAGACCCCAACCAGCGACGTGGATCTTTTGATCTCTACCGACGTAACCGGACTTCGCTTTTTTGGCATTGCGGAACGTCTGCGCAATCAGTTGCACAAAAAGGTAGATCTGTTGGATATCAATCAAGCCGGCTCCAACAAGCTGCTATTGGATGAAATCTTAAAGGATGGTATAAAAATTTATGAACAATCCAAAAAATGATGCGTATTATATCCAAAAAGTATTAACCGATCTCTATTTTATCCGCAAGCACATGGAGGGCGTTTCATTGGCAACTTTAGAACAAAATGAGATCCTGCTGGACTCCATGCTGTTTCGCTTGATCCAAGTGCAGGAAAACGCCAAAAAGCTGACCGATGTTTATAAAATAGCGCACGATGATATCCCTTGGACAGATATCGCAGGCTTGCGCAACCGTATCGTACACGATTACGGCAACGTTGACCTGGATGTGGTATATCAGACCCTGGCACAAGACGTGCCGGAATTGATCACGCTGTTTGAGGCCATATAACAAAAGGGGCTGAGTCAAATTTGGGCATAATTTCCAATTCACCAGCAACCTGCATAAAATGATGATAAAAGCTAAGGGCAAACAACGTGTTTTACCCTTGGCTTTTAGTCTTTATGCACAATCTGTTCATGGTTTGTTAATGCTATGAATCAGCCCCTTTTATCTTTACTTAAATCAAACCAGCAGATTCTGCTCGGTCGCCTTATCAAAGAAGTGCATAACCTTGCCCTCGAAGGTGACGTAGATGGTCTGGCCGTATACCATGCTGTGACGAACCTCGTCGTCAAGCGACACGGTGGGGATACGGACGATCAGCTTGTCGCCGTTCTCGGTCAGCGCGTGCAGGTGCAGCTCGCTGCCCATCATTTCGTTGACCGTGATCTTGCAAGCAATTGCTGCGGGATCGCCGGCATCGGTCAGCTTGAAGTGCTCGGGACGAACACCCAGAATGATCTCACCGGACTCGATCTTCTTATCTGAGAGCATTGCTGCCTTCTTGCCGGCCACCTCGATCTTTGCACCGTAGGGCTTGACGTAGAACTTACCGTCCTCGCAGCAGAGCTCGGTTGCAAAGGTGTTCATCTTGGGTGCGCCGATAAACTCCGCTACAAACAGGTTGAGCGGCATATCGAACACCTCGGCAGGCGTGCCGACCTGCTGGATAAATCCGTCCTTCATGATAACGATTCGGTCCCCCAGGGTCATTGCCTCGGTCTGGTCGTGCGTTACGTAAATAAATGTGGTGTCGATCTTCTGACGCAGCAGAATGATCTCGGCTCTCATCTGGTTACGCAGCTTTGCGTCCAGGTTGGAAAGCGGCTCGTCCATCAAGAATACCTTACTGTCACGGACCATTGCACGGCCGATAGCAACTCTCTGTCTCTGACCGCCCGAAAGTGCGCGGGGCTTACGGGTCAGATACTCGGTGATACCAAGGATCTCGGCAGCCTCGGTGACCTTCTGGTACACCACCTCCTGGGGAGCGTGCCTCAGGCGCAGCGAGAACGCCATGTTCTCAAATACGGTCAGGTGAGGATACAGCGCATAGTTCTGGAAAACCATGGCGATATCACGGTCACGGGGCTGGAGGTCGTTGACCACCACGCCGTCGATCTCAACAGTGCCCTCGGAAATCTCCTCAAGACCTGCGATCATACGCAGCGTGGTGGACTTACCGCAGCCCGAGGGACCTACGAATACAATAAATTCCTTATCGGCAATATCCAGGTTGAAGTCCTGAACCGCAACCGTGTCCTTGCCGTAAATCTTCTTTACGTTGGTTAATTTTACAGTAGCCATATCTATCTATACCTCTCTTTTCTTAGCCCTTAACAGCACCGCCGGTGACACCCTCAACGTAGTACTTCTGCAAAAGCAGAAATACGGTTACAACAGGGATCGCAACGATCACGCCTGCGGCACAGAACATGGTGTAATGCGTATTGAGGTTGGTTCTTGACAACCATTCAAACATACCGACGGCAACGTTCATCCCCTTGCTGTTCTCGTGAATGAGATAGCTCGCCATCATGAAATCGCCCCAAGGAGCCATAAAGCCCATGAGAACGGTATAAATGATGATCGGCTTGGACAGGGGCATGATAACCTTACGGAATACCTGCCAGCGCGTTGCACCGTCCACGCGTGCCGCCTCGTCCAGGCTCTTCGGGATTGTATCAAAGAAGCCCTTGGATACGTAATATCCCATTGCACTGCTTGCACAGTACACGATGACCAGACCGACAGGAGCCATCTGCATAGTCAGACCGATATCGTAAAAAACCTTGTAGATCAGAATCAGAGTCAAGAAGCCGGGGAACATGCCAAGGATGAGCATCATATTCATCAACGCCTTTCTGCCCTTGAAACGCAGTCTGGAAAGCGTATAGCTCATTGCCAGGATGAATATGGTCTGCAAGGCAGCGGTTGCCAAGCCCATAATACCGGTATTGATGAACCAACGCAAAAAATCTGTTTCCTTGAAAAGACGGATATAGTTGTCAAATCCGAACTGCTGCGGCCACAGATAGCTGACCTGCATCTTTGTTTCCACACGGAAGGACTCCAGCAGAATACCAAAAAACGGGAACAGCCAGACCAGGGTCATGGCTACCAGCAGCACGTAAATGACCGCGTTAACAATTCTTCCGGAGGCGCGAATGCCGAGGAGGTGTTTGTGGGTATTGTTTGCGGGTTTCATCACTTGTAATCCTCCTCGTTTTTAGTAGACGGTATGACGTTGTAAACGATCAGCGAAAGCACAGCCACGACCACGAACACCAGAATGCCGATGATCGACGCCATATAATATTTGGATTCTGCGCTGTTAAGCGTCATCTTGTATAGCCAGGTGATTAAAAGATCGGTGTGGTTGACCGAAACTCCTCCCGCCATACCGATCTCGGTGTTGATGGACGGGTTGTTTTGCGTCAACAGATAAATGACGTTAAAGTTGTTCAGGTTGCCCACAAAACTGGTCAGCAGGTACGGACCTGTGACAAACAGCATATAGGGCAGCGTGATCTTGGTGTACTGCTGGAAGGTGTTTGCGCCGTCAATACGCGACGACTCGTAAAGATCCTGCGGAATATTCATCAGAATACCCGTTGCCATCAGCATGATATAGGGAATCCCTACCCAGATGTTAATGACGATCAGCATGATCTTGGCAACCACGGGGGAATCCCAAAGAGAGATAAAGTGGTTGGTCGACAGATAATTGTCGATTACGGGGATCTCGCCCAGCAATTTACCGATGATACCTGAGGAGTCGAACAGCTTTGCTACGTAAAGAAGCGATACAAACTGAGGAATTGCAATGGTCATGACCAGCACCGTTCTCCAGAACTTCTTGATCTTGATGCCTTTTTTGTTGATCATGATGGCTACGAACATACCAAGGAAGTAGTTAGAGAAAGTAGCAAAGAACGACCACATCAGTGTCCAGGACAAGATCTCGCCGAACGCAAGACCCAGGCCGCCATAGCCAAAATTAAACAGCTCGTTGAAGTTTTCAAGGCCGACCCAAGAGAACAGGTTGGAATAGCCGTCGTGCGCGGCATCGTAGCTGGTAAATGCGATCAACACCATAAAAATGATGGGCAGAACGGTGAATACTAAAATACCGGTCAGGGGAAGTGCGAGCAGGGTCTTGTGGAACTGGTCGTCAAGCAGAGATTTGAGGTCCTGCTTGCCGGATCTGACCTTCTTGCCCTGTGCCGTGATGTTCATGCAGATGCGGCACTGCTTGACCTGCATTCTCCAGGTGTAGATAAACGCCACGATAAAGATCATGGTCAAAAGGCCGTACAGCAAGACCTTGACCGAGTCGTCGCCCTGTACCCAAATATCGGTATCGTAAATGGGGTCGTACTCAAAGCGGCCCTGTGCGGTACCTACCGTAGAGCCAAGCTTAAACCAGTTACCCTTGGACAACCAGTAAAGACCACCGCTGGGCACGAACATATAGCCGAAAAATACGATTTCAAAAACCAAAAACAAAATGCCGCGAAGCCATTGCCCATAGTAGAAGTTACCAAAGCCAAAGATCAGATAGGACAGCTTGACAGCCCAGTTACCCTTGGTAAAGGTGGTAAAGATGTCAACAGCTTCGTCCCTGATAGCCAGTACTGCCTTCTTGCAAAGCCTCAACGCCTTGAGGACAAGTCCCCAAATCCAGCCGGGGATCGCGCAGAAGAACATGACAACGTTATAAAGGAAGGCCTTGGATTTGCCAAGCCTCAAATATTCCAAGTCATTCAATCTTTTCATGATTATCTCCAAATTCGTGCTTTTTAGAGCGAAAAGGCATTATTCGCCGTTACACAAGACAAGTGTTGTCCTTGTATGTCGGCTAACAATGCCTTATCATTTTTATGAATATTGCCAGGATTTTGTCTGCAGCAGCTGCAGATATTTACCACGCAAGGCCGTGTGAGCTCGGCCCTCTTCGGTTATCACATGGGGAGTCCGAGGACTCCCCATGATTGTGTGCTTATGGTAATCGGACTTATCAGTTAGCGGGAATCAGGGTGACTGTACCGCCCTGAGCGCCGTCCCAAACGAGCTGTACCCGGTACTTGCCGTCAGCCTCAACAACGATGTTCGCGCCGTTGAACTCTACGCCAAAGTTAACGTCCCGGGATGCGCCCTGACGAACCTTGAATTCCTCGCCTGCGTGCAGCTCGAGAACCTCAGAGGTGTATGTACCGTCGGACCCTCGGTCATGGGGAAGTCGGTATCCCAGCTGGTGCCGCAGATGCCGCCGATAACGCCCCAAGCGTTCTTCTGCTCATCGGTCATGGTGAACAGAGCGTCGATGGTGTTCTTGTAGTTGTCCAGAGCTGCCTGAAGATCTGCATCGGAGGTAGCAGCCTTAGCGTCTGCACCCAGAACCTTTGCGATATCCCACCAAGAGCCGTGGATCTGGCCCTGAGGCTGGCCGAAAGCGTTTTGCTTAGCAAGAGCTGCCAGGGATGCGTTGGACTGAACTGCCGCGGAGGACTGCGCAGCGATGTTGGAGGGACCCCACTGGAACTGCTCGTATCTCTGGTTCTGGCACTCTTCACCGGTCAGGTACTGAGCCAGCAGAGAGAGAACAGCTGCCTTCTTAGCATCGGTCTGGGGCTTAACACCCATCAGCTTATTACCGGTGTAAGAGCCGAGGTGGTAGGACTTGCCGTCAACCTCGAAGGAGGGCAGGTCGGTAGCACCGAAGTTTGCGCCAAAGTGCGCCTCAGCAGCCTCAGCGTTCCAGATACCGGTGACAACAACGCCTGCATCGGTGAAGATATCAGCGTTGGAGTTGTAGCAAGAGGATTGAGCCAGCTTCTGCATACCCTTCATAGCTGCAAGACCTTCTGCAGAGTTGAAGTTATCGTCAACGTTTATAAAGTTGCCCTCGGTGTCCATGGACCAGTTGGAATGGCAGCCGGTTGCAAAGAAGAAGGAAGCGGTGTACCAAGCGTTTTCAAGTGCGAAGCGGAACTTTACGTTGTTAGCCTCGCAAGCAGCGATGATCTTTTCCAGGCTCTCAGCATCCTCTTCGGAGATGATGCTGGTGTCGTAGTACATATAGTAGCCGTTGTCGCTGGTCATGGGGTAAGCATACAGAGTGCCTGCAACGGAAGCAGCTGCAACAGAGCCCTTGTCATTGGTGGACTTGAT
>CAZCRV010000034.1:0-13073 GCA_964501175.1 uncultured Clostridium sp. | reverse complement strand
GGGACCCATTTTTAGGTGAAGTTTAAGCGTGAATGGTTGAGTATAAAGGAATATAGCGTGAACTTTCACGCTATGTTCCCTGCTGCCTTATCGTAGCAGGCGTAGATTTCCCCTGCAAGCGCAGCCATGGCGGAAGCGTCTGCCTTTTCAATTTGTCTGTCATAGGTTACAAGACCGTTGGTTTCGTCCTCCACGTCCGAGATCTGGGTCAGCACGGCCGCGCAAAGGCCGCTTTTCTCAATCGCAGGCAAGATCTGCTCGCGGTAAAGCGCCTCGGTAGCCTTCTGCCACGCCTCGGGGGTGGGATAGGTGCTGTAGCCGTAGTTGTTGTCGGGGTTAAAGATATGCCCCTCTACACGGCAAGCATAGCCGCCAAACTCGGAGAGCACCACGGGGCGGTCGCCCCACGGCTTGATGTCGATCTTTTTGAAATAGATATGCTCACTCTGCACGTCGCTCTTTTTGCCCCAGAACCAGCCCGAGGTGGTATCCCAGATGCGCGACGGGTCAAGAGGTTGGAGCGCGTCGTAGGTTTCGTCTGCCTCAAACTGCCCCCAGCCCTCGTTGAAGATGGTGTAATAGCACACCGAGGGATGATTGTAGAGCAGGTTGACCGTCTTTTCACTATCACAAAGGAAGGCGCGCTTGCGGCGCTCGCTTGCCTTGTGCGAAATGCCGCGTTTCAATCCGATGGTGGGCAGCGCGGTGTCCACAAGAAAGCTGTAATCTCCGCTGTTGACCATATCCTGGAACACGATCATGCCGTGCTTGTCACACAGATAATAGAACACCTCGGGCTCGATCTTGATATGCTTGCGAAGCATGTTGAAGCCCATTCTCTTGGCGGTCAGAATGTCGTTTTCATAGCCCTCGGGGCTGCCCGGCAGATAAACGCCGTCCGGAAAATAACCCTGATCCAAGAGCCCGTGGAAGAAATACGGCTTGCCGTTGAGCAGAATGCGGGGCGTGCCGCCCACGTTTCCCACCGAAACCGTGCGCAAAGCGAAATAGGATTGCACTGAGTCCTCTCCCGAGGTCAGCGTAAAGTGATACAGATAGGGGTGCTCGGGTGTCCACGGAATGGGGTTGAAGGGCTCAAATTCCACCACGTCTCCAGTAAAGCTGACCACTTCGGTGCCCTCGGTGGTGTGCACGGTCAGCTCCTTAAAGTTCTCACCGCCCTTGACGTGCAGGGTCATTTTCTCGGTTGTGGAATCGATTCTGATGGATTCAATATACTTCTCCGGCACTTGCTCCAACCATACGGGCTGCCAGATACCGCTGATCGGCGTATACCACATACCGCCGCGGTCGACTCTCTGCTTGCCCCAGGCAAGGTCGTGGTCAAGCGTGTCGGCAACAAGAACGGATATACGGTTCGCGCCGGTCTGAACTTGCTCCGTAATATCAAGGGTAAAGGGCAAATAGCCTCCTTGATCCTCTTCTATGTCCGCACCGTTTACGCTGACCGAGCAAACCTGATCCACCGCACCAAAGTGCAAAAGCACCCTGCCATCTATACTTTGCAAGTTAAATTCGCGCTCGTACAGCCAGGATTCACCCTTTCCGAGTTCTCTTTCAATGCCCGAAAGTCTGCTCTCGGGTGGAAACGGCACGCGGATCTTTCCCACGTACTCTGTTCCCTTCTTGGACTCTACCGAAAGCTCCCACTCACCGCAAAGGCTCTGCCAGCACTCGCGGCGCATGGAGGGTCTGGGATAATGTGTTTCCCAAGCGTTCTTGTCGTCCTCAAATGGCGTGTGCAACTGTTGCAGGTTGGTGCTCTTCTTGTCCTTGATCAGTACGATCAGAATAAGCACGATCGCGGCCACGACCAACGCGGCAAGGAAAATATTCGCATTCGGCACAAAGGATTCCGTACCGTCGCCGTTGACGATTTTTTCGGCGTTCGAGAGCACCATCTCACCGATCCAAGGCCCAATGACACCGGGCAGTAGCACCTGCGCAAAAATGCGCACGCCCTGCAATCTGCCCGCCTTGCCCTCAGGGGTCAGATCACGGATCTTTGCTCCGAACACCGCCGCGCCACAAAGGTAGCCGCACATCATGAGCAGCGAGCCGATAAACACAAGCAGCTTGGCACGGAAGAAATACAGCATGACAAAGCCCGCACACATCCAGAGCATGGCAAGAATGCCCGTCAGCTTGAAGCCTTTTTTGTCGTATACCCTGCCCCACAGCGCGGTGGCGACCGACGCAAGAATGATGGCAGGCGCCATGACCAGCACGTAATCCGCCATGCCCAGCGAGACCTCGTAATAAATGATGAGGTAAGGCATGAAGATCTGAATGGCAATATTGAACAGCACGAATACGATCAGGTGCACGTACAGAGCTGCGTGCTGTTTGACGGTCGACGGGCGGAAGCCGTAGAACACGGTGGCAAAATACCCGTCCGAGGAGGGCTTGATGTCGGGGTCGCGGATCAGGAAAAAGCCCAGCACGCCCGCGACAAGCACGATGCCGCCGATGATGCAGAACATGATCGTCCAATAAAGCGGCATATCCTGCGAAATGCTTGCGGGCATGAGCATCATGCCGCCAAACACGAACAGAATGGCGACCAGCGGCATCATGGCGTTGAGCCCCTCGGCTGCACCGCGATTTTTCTCGGTGGTGCTGTCGGTCAGCCAGGCGTTAAAGGCCGCGTCGTTGGCAGTCGAGCCAAAGAAGGTCATGATGCAGTCCAGTGCCACGGTCAGCGAAACGCCCACGGCAGCCGCCGAGACGGTCATGGGCACGATCGCGTTGATCACGTCCAAGCGGATCACGGCAAAGGCCAGAATCGAAATGCCCCACAGCACGTAGCCGCCCGCGATAAACAGGCGACGCTTGCCGATCTTATCCGAAAGTGCGCCCATGAACACGGTGGTCAGCGTAGCCGCAACGGCTGACGCGCTCACCATCAAACGGATATCCCCCGCCGAGGCCGCAAACATTTTATAGATAAACACGTTAAGGTACATATTCTCGACCACCCATGCGATCTGACCGAGCAGGCCAAACAGCACAAGCGCGAAATAGAACCTTCCCCTGGTTTGAGGTTTCATATTCTACTCCTTACAAAGCAAGAGAGTGACAGCCAAGCTGTCACCCTTGCGATACTGCGGTAATGATAGAAAGCAGGTACAGTATACCCGTAGCGCCTGTCACCAGCGTCATGGCAAGCTGTGCCAGCACAACGGCTGCGGAAATCAATGCGATCCAGATTTTTTTCATAATTTCCCTCCAAAATATCACTCACAGAGTGCTTCCAGCAGACGGATGCGCGCGGCATTGATGTCTGCTTCGTTGTGTGTAAAGTCCTCAAACGTGCGGGCAACCGAGCGCGCAATGGCAAGCGCCGAAGCTTGGTCCTTTTGCCCAAGCATATGCAGCAGCTCCCAATCGTAGAGACCCTCGCGAGTCGCTACACCACGGTTGGAGTGCAGCACGTCAAAATTTTCAAGATCGGGATAAACGATATAGCCGTCTCCCTTATATCTTGCATTCGGCTGAATGCCGTAAATGGTTTTCTCGCCCCAATAATTGAAGCCCCAGTGCAAGAATCCCGTAATGCCCTGCGAGTAGCATGCCCACTTGATCATGCGGCTATAGGAATGCGGCAGATCGATGAACTTATTGAGCCACCAGTTCTCCTCGGGGAAGCAACAGCTGTAGCACCAAACGGTATCCCCTGCCTTCTGTCTCTCGCGATAGAAATAAGGGTCGCTTGCGTACACCTCAAGTCTTGGCACGTACTGGTTGCACTTACCCGCCAGCTGCAGCGCGATCTCGTGCGTGTCGAGCGGCTCGCCGCAAGGAATGCCGGGACACACTTCGTCGGCAATTGCTTTTGCCCAGAGCCAATACTCGGTGGAGTGCGGCTCATCCTGCAAGCGCAAATTGAGCATGGAAAGCCAGCCCTTCTCCTCGAAGTGCTTATACATACCGCCCCAGTAAGCGCGTGCCCAATGCTCGGCCTCGGGCTTACCGATCTCGTACCAAACGATATCTCCGTGATCACCGCAGCCGAGAATGGTCTTGCCCCATACGGAGCCGACCGGTGCGCTGAGCGTCAGATACCTGAAACTTCCCTTTTGCAAGAAAAGCTCAATGAATTGATCCAGCAGCGTGTAATCAAAGTGCCACTCGGTCTCGGACACTCGCTTGGATCCTGCGTCGATCAGAAAATCGATGGGCGTGATATTCAGGCTGTTGACGCGCAGATCCTTCATGGCACGCGCGTAATTGGCCATCAGCTCCCACCACTTGTCGCTGTAGCGGTAGGTATCGTAGAAAGGATGGATGGGCGGTTCCCAGGGTTGCCCCTTGGGCGGGAAAAAGCCTGTCGCGCAGAAGAAATATTCATGCCCGAACGCAGATTCTGCAGGCTCGGGGATGACGACGGGATAGATGCGCAGCGAAATGCTTGCTGTAAAGTCACCGCGCGAGGTCTTGACCGTGCAGGTCAGTTGGGTAAGCCCCTCGGCTGCCTGCTCGGAAATCCAAAGGTGCACCCACAGGCCTTGCGTGGTGTTGGACGGTACGTGCACGCTCTTGCCCGGCTTCTGAATATCGGGATACGGCAATCCGTCGTTGAAAACGGCGTAGTCCTGCACGCAGATCTCGGCCTCCACGCCCTCGGGCACGCCCGCAAGCGTCACGTCCGAGACGTCAAAGGCACACTCTACCTCGCGCAAAAGCAGCTGCGCGCTGACAAACATATTCTTACCCGTGTGCAGATTGATCCTTGCACAGTCCGCCTTTTGCTTTCTTGTGTGCTTATACACACGCTCGGCTGAAGATTTGCACCAAAAATCCATAATAATTCCTCAAAATTAAAGCAGCTCAGAAACGTCGTAAGGACGCGAAAAGGCGCGTCCGCCCTTGCAGTCGCCCACCTGCACGCGCACGTACTTGACCTGCTCGGGCACTTTGAAGCAATGCTCGGTCAAGCTGTCGTCGTGTGCGCGGACCGTGGAGGTCTCGCGACCGCTGGTCAAAAACGAAATGACGCAAGCAGGAGAGGTCACGACGTGCACAACGCCGTCCTCTACCCACAGCTCGCGGATCTCGGGGCCGGTAGAGGCATACATATCTCCCCTTTTCATAGCCTCGAAAATATTCGAATAGGTCAGCGACTCTGCCTTGATCATGCTCCAGCCGCCAAACGAATCGTTGTGCGCGGAAGTGTCGTCCATGACAAAATTGTGATTGTCGTCGGTCGCCGTGGGCACGACTCTCATGCCCGCGCGGCAGCAAAGCTCAAATTCGTAGTCGCCCCAGCCGTTGAGCATATCCACCTCACAGCCGGTGTTATATACCTCAAAGCTCCAAAGCCCCTTGAGCGGCAGAAAATCCGCGGGGGTCTGCAGCGACCATCTGGGATGGTTGTACTGTACGAGAAAACCCGCCTTGGCAGCGCGCAGATTGAGATCGCTGACCACGTCAACATCGTACACGCGCTCCACCGGCACGAAGGTATCTCTGTCGGGGTCGGGGGAAAAATAGTTCAGATGATACACGCTCGCATGGCTCCAGGGCTCTGTGGGCGCGTTAAAATCAATTTCGATAGCGGTCAGAGGCAAAAAATCATCGCTGCGCAGCTCGGGATGGGGCAAAATGCGGTTGTGGTCCGAAAACGCCACAACCGCATAGCCCTCTGCTGCGTATTTTGCCTTGATCTGCTCGGGCGTATATCTTCCGTCCGAGCAGGTCGTGTGGCAATGCAGATTTGCCTTATAAAACGTACCGCTTTCGGGAAGCAGATACTTTTTCATTCTTTTTTATTCAGCCTTTCTTAGTCGTCAAACTGAGAGATCAGCTTTTTGAGTGCCTTCTCGGTTCTGCTTGCTGCCTTGGCGTAAGAGGAAGCGAAGGAGTTAGTACCCTTGGAGACCGCGCCCTGGAAGGTGCCTGCCAGTGCCAGCGTACTGTAATAGTTAGCCAGGTCATAAGTACGGTTGGAGAAGATGATATCCAGCATGCCTGCGGACTCCTCGTCACGTACGGTCTTTCTCTTGAGCACCAGCTCATAATAGGTGGGGATGACGTGCTTACCGGACAGGATTGCCATGCATTCCAGAACCTTGCTGATATCCTCGCCATTCTGAGGACCTACGGGCACGACCATGGTAGAGGAAATACCGTGTACCCAGGTCTGGTAGTTTTCCTGATTCTCATCGTACTTCGGAACGGGCAGTACGCCAAAGTCGTCAGACATATCCTTGAGGTTTACGATATAGCTTGCAACCTCGCTGTAGAAAAGGCCCTGGTTGGCAGCAAACATGCTCTTTGCAACACCCTCGTCACCGGCTTTTACAATGTAAGTAGAGTTACCTGCATAGAAGATCTCCAGAACCTTGTCAAGCAGGTCGGTTGCCTTGAGCAGGTCGGAATCGGTCATGCACAGATAAGGATCGTCGTCCTCGGAGCACTGGATGTACTTAAGACCGGAGGCATAGAACATGGTCGAGCCCATGGAGGAGGTACCGATCAGACCGAAAACGTCGTTGCTGTCATACTTGCCGTCACCGTTTGCGTCCTGGGTGACCTTTTCGACGTAAGAGCTGAATACGTCCAGCGTCCATTCCTGGTTTTCAACCGTCTCGTACAGGTTGTCAAGGCCTTCCTTCTCGGCAAGCACCTTGGAGAACAGGATCAAGAAGGTAACGTCGTGCGCCAAGAAGTTGACGTCACTGTTCATCCAGAACAGCTTGCCGCCAATGTTCATCTCGGCAGTACCCTGGTCCCACCAATCCGCTTCAAGATCGATGTAAGGCAGCTCGTGGAAATCACGCGCGTGACCGCGGGATGCCATGGTACCGGCACCCTCCATGTTGGGCATAGCCAGGCTGTATTCACCCGAGCCGCCCTTGATGTCGTTTGCGATAGTCTCAATGACCGCGGAAGTGGCTACGGGAGAGACGATGTAATTGATCTTGCACTTTTCCTCCAGCAGCAGGTTTCTGGTGTAAACCGCCTGCTCCAGGGGGTCGGAGCTGGATTCCTCGCGCAACATTTCGTTCTGCGCGTTACCTGCATCGTTACGGCAGACAACTGCGAAATCGTTGCCGCCAAGGTCAACATCAATGGCATTCAGCGCAACCTGGTACTCGTCCACCTCTACCTCGGTGGTATCCGAGCCCAATTCCTCGGGTTCCTCGGCATCCACGCAGCCAACAAGGCAAGCCAGCAGCATCAGCGCAGCCAGGAATGCGCACATAAGTTTGCGTTTCATAAAATTCCTCCGTTTGTACATAATTATTTCTGTTCTGTTCCGCGTCCTCGATCCCCCGGGGGACCAATGATATATATCATTATATCATATCCAAAGCATAATTGCGAGGGATTTTGCCCGATTTCTGCATTGTAACAAACTTTTCTGCGTTTTTCACAAATCAAGATTTTCAAAATCGGGCAGTTTGCCGAAAAAAAGATTGCCGCGCACCCGGGGGGCACGCGGCAAATCCGACATATTGTTGCACTTATTGCAGCGCAAGCTGCACCAGTCTTTCACAAAGAGAATCGTAATCCATTCCGATTTCTGCTGCCATTTGCGGCAAAAGGCTTGTGGGCGTCATGCCCGGCAGAGTGTTTGCCTCCAGGCACCAGAGTCCGCCGTTCGCATCCAGCATCCAGTCAAAGCGCGCATAGCCGCCAAGGCGAAGCGCGGCATGGGCGCGAAGGGTCAGCTCACCGACCAGCGCGCGCGTGCTCTCCTCAATGGGTGCAGGACAGATCTCCTCGGTCTTGCCGCCCTGATATTTGTTGGCATAGTCGTAAAAGCCTTGCTTGGGGATGATCTCAATGGCGGGCAGCACCTCGCCCGCGAGAATGCCCACGGTCAGCTCCCTGCCCACAATTCTCTGCTCGACCAGTACGTATCTCTCATATTTCGCAGCCGCTTGCATGGCATTGGCAAACTGCTTTGCATCATCCACCATGGAAACGCCCACGCTAGAGCCTCCCGAGCAGGGCTTGACCACGCAAGGATAGCCAACGCATGCGGGAACCTCAGCAGGAACGCCGTGCGCAAGATCCACCAGCTCCCATGCGGGCGTGGGCACGCCTGCGCCAACCAGCATCTTCTTGGCAAGATCCTTATCCATTGCCAAAAGGCTGCCTACGTATCCGGAGCCCGTATAGCGGATGCCGAACGAATCCAGCGTTGCCTGCAGCTGGCCGTTCTCGCCCATATCTCCGTGCAGCGCCATAAATACCACATCGGCGTATTTGCAAAGCGGGATCACGTTCGGGCCGATCTTGGCTTCACCGTTGCCGCTTGCAGCCTTGATCGCCTCAAGATCCGGCACCTGCTCGCCCACGCTGTATGCGGGATAGGGCTCTGTCACAAAGCATTCGTCCATACCCTTTTGGCTCAACTGCATGCCAAGATATACGTCCAAAAGGCAGACCCTGTGCCCGCGTCTGATCAGCGCGTTGGCAATCAGCGAGCCCGAGGTCAGCGAAACGTCTCTTTCGGGGGAAAGTCCACCCATCAAAACCACGATGTTCAAAATCTATTTCTCCTTTAGTCAATTCATTTTTCGTACAATTGCCACGCGAGGATTGCCGCCAAGATCGCGCTCTACCGTGCAGGCAAAGCCAAGCTCCGATGCAAGATCACAGATTGCCTTTTCCTGGTCGTAGCCGATCTCAAACAGCCAAAAGCCCCCCGGTGCGAGCACCTTCTCGCTCTCGGATAAGAAATGGCAATAAAAGCGCATGCCGTCCGCACCGCCGTCCAGGGCAACCTGCGGTTCGTGCGCAAGCTCGGGTGCAAGATTCTTGACCACCTCGGTGGGAATGTAGGGAGGATTGGACAGAATGCAGTCAAATTTGGATTCAAACGCACCGTCCAGCGGCTGCAACAGGTCGCGCAAAGCCAAATTCACGCGCTCGTCTACACCGTTTGCCGTGCAATTTTTGCGTGCCATGGCCAGCGTATTTTCAAAAGCGTCCACCGCGGCGGCAGTCGTGTCGGGACGACTTACAAGCACGGCCGTGACAATGCATCCGCTGCCCGTGCAAAAATCAGCAAAATGTGCGCCCGCGGGCAGATGCTTGATGGCAAGCTCAACGAGCAGCTCGGTATCGGGACGCGGGATCAGACAATCCGGGCTGACCGAGAACGGCAACCCGAAAAACTCCCATTTCCCAAGCAAATACTGCAATGGCTCGCGCTGCATGCGTCTGTGCACCGCATTTTCAAGCTCTTCGGAGCAAAAATCCTCATTTTTCCGGAAAATCAGCTCGGATGCGCGCACTCCGCAAAAATGCTCCAGCAAAAGTCCTGCCTCTGCTTGCGCGTTCTCAATGCCCGCCCTGCCCAAAAGCTCGCATATCTCTCGGTAATTCATGATCCTCGCCTCCTTTCCCTTTTCGCTGCTAATCATTATATCACACAAGAGCAATTCTGTCACACTTTTTTTGGAGATTTTTAAAAAATATTCGTATATGCACGAAAGCAACTGCCAAAAATGTGAAGCAAATGAAAACTTTTTTGCAACTTGCGTATATTTTGCGAAAAAAACTATTGATTTTCGGTAGAAAATACTGTATACTGTAGGTGGTAAACTTTTAACGGAGGTAACATACATGGAACAAAAGAACAACAATAACGTTTTGAAGATCGTCCTGATCTCCCTGGGCGTTGCTGCTGTTGTGGCAGCCGGCGTCGTAATTCTGGTTAAGGTCATGAAGAGAAAGAAGGCAGCAAAGCAGCTGATTCTGGAATGGGATGACGAGGAAGCTTTTGAAAAGTGTATGAACGGACACGGCGATTGCGAAATCGTGGTTATTTCCGAGCAGGCATAAAGCTTCAAAGAACAAAAACTTTCGGGCACCGCATGCAAATGCGGTGCCCTTTCTGTATAATTTTCAAATATTTCAAAAAAGCACTTGACAGCGTAACATTGTTATGCTATACTGTCATCGTAACATTGTTACGCATCTTGACAAGGAGGCGTTATGGAACAGGAACTGATCTCAAAAAAAGAGCTTTTGGAGCGGTACGGCATCTCATACGGCGCGCTTTACCGTTGGAAGCGAAAGGGGCTGATCCCCGAGAACTGGTTTATCAAAAAGTCCACGGTCACGGGCCAGGAAACCTTTTTTCCAAAAGCATTGATCTGCGAGCGCGTGGAGCTGATACAGAATCAAAAGGACGAGCTCTCGCTGGATGAGCTTGCGGGAAAATTCAATCAAGCATCACAAAAAGCGGTGGTGCTGACCGTCAAAACGGTATACGGGGATCGCACCTTTACCCTTTCCGACGTGCAAGGTATCACGCTTGATAAGGGCGACAGCACGGTGGTCGATCTGACACATCTGATCAAATAAGTTGGAGGAAACAAGTATGGACATGAAAATTTCGGGCAGCGGTAATATTCCAGCAGGCGAATACGACGTGATCAAAATCAGCGGCAGCGGCAGACTTGCAGGGCAAGTAAAATGCTCAAGCCTGCACATTTCCGGCTCTGCGCACGGAGAGGCCTTGGAATGCTGGGGCGACGTGCGGATTTCGGGCAGCGCACATTTTGACAAAGAGGTTACAAGCGGCTCTCTTTACGTTTCGGGTGCTGTACATTGCGGTGCAAACGTCACCGTGGCGCACGAGGTCAAGCTTTCTGGTGGCTCCCGCTGCGAGGGCAATCTCAAATGCGGTGAGCTTTACGTCGCAGGTGCGCTTCAGGCGGAGCAGAATATCGAGGCAGAAACCGCACGCATTCACGGCGGTATCTGCTGCGATGGATTGCTCAACGCCGAGGATATTGAAATCGAGATCGAGCAAAATGCAAAAAGCAGTATCGGCAGCATCGGATGCAGCAAGCTTTTGGTGGAGCGACGCAACAGCCACAAGATTTTCAAACGTCGCGGCAGCGGCGTGCTGACCGTCAAAAACGAGATCGAAGGCGACGAGATCGAAATCGAGTACGTGGTATGCCCCCGCGTTTCGGGCAGAACTGTCACGCTGGGAGAGGGCTGCGATATCGACCTTTTGCAGTACAGCGAGAAGTATGAGATACACGAAAAAGCCAAGGTTGGGAAGATTGAGAGGATTTGATTTTCCGCAAACTACACGTAGGGGCGTTCTGCGAACGCCCGCGGGCGACCACAGGTCGCCCCTACGAAATCACAAACATATATCAAAATCACAAGGGACGACCACCGGTCGCCCCTATTTTTTTCGCTATTTTGTAATTTTTCGTTGTTTTATCAATTGTTATTTTACTTTTTCGCCAATTTCACGCTCCGCCGAGCAGCTCGCGCAGCCTCTCCATGATCTTTTTTTCCTCGCGTGAAACCTTGACCTGAGAGAGGCCCAACGTATTGGCAACCTGCTGCTGAGTCATGTTTCGCCAGTAACGGAGCAGCACGATCTTGCGCCAAAGCGGATCAAGCTGACCGATCGCCTGTGAGAGCGCAAGGCGATCGAACATGCGCTCGGTCTCGTCCGCGCTGTCACGATCGGGCAGCGTTCCCTCTAAGGTCAGCCCGCTGTCGTCGTACACCGTTTCACAAAGCGACGAGATCGGCGCGACAGCGTCCAGCGCAACAGCCGCATCCTCTGCACAGATGCCGCAGCGCGCCGCAAGCTCACCGATCGAAGGATCTTTCCCCGTCTCGGCCATGATCCGATTTCGCTCACCAAGCAAAATCGCGCCCATGCGCTTATATTCTCTGCCCACCTTGATCGGCCCGTCGTCGCGCAAATGCTTGCGTATCTCACCCACGATCAAGGGCACGGCATAGGTAGAAAAGGCTGTGCCGCGCTCCACCTCAAAGCTGCGAATGGCCTTGAGCATACCGATCGTGCCAATCTGCACAAGGTCCTCGTACTCGGTACCCCGATCCTTGAATTTGACTGCCACGCTGCGTACAAGCGCCATATTGTCCACAACCAACCGCTCAAGGGCCTGCTCGTCGCCCTCCTGCGCCAAAATCAACAGCTCGCGATTCTTTTCTATGCGCTCCTGCGCAACCGTCACGTTTTCGATAGTGATCCCCCCGATCAAGCGTTATGTAAGTTCCAGATCGGATAGCACCTTGACCATAGTCACAGTCGTCCCCTTGTCCGGCTTGGATGACACGCGCACACCATCGGTAAAGCTCTCCATGACCGTAAAGCCCATGCCGCTGCGCTCCCCTGCCGCATCGGTGGTGAAAAGCGGCTGCCGCGCCTGCTTAACGTCGGCAATTCCGCAGCCCTTGTCCGCAATCTCAATGCGCACGATTCGCCCCTCGCACAGCTTGACCGTCATGCGCACGTACCCAACCGTATCGCGGTAACCGTGCACAATACAGTTTGTCACTGCCTCGGATACGGCGCACTTGATGTCCGCAAGCTCGGTAGCGGTCGGGTCAAGCTGTGAGACAAACGCTGCAGCTGCAGCGCGCGCCATGCCTTCGTTGACCGAGAGCGAGGGCAGCTTAAGCTGCATTTTGTTGACCACCTTGGCGTTGAATTTGCTCGGTTTCATTTGAGCACCTCCTTTCTGACCCGACGGCCTCGGGGCTTGTCCTGCCCCGAGGCGTCCGCTTTTGACCGCTCAACACGCACCAGCTTGTCAAGACCTGCCAGCTTGATCACGCGCTCCACGCCGGGGCAAGGATCGCAAACCACCACGTCTCCCCCGATCTCTTTCATTAAAGCATAACGCCCCATGATCAGACCAAGGCCCGATGAATCCATAAAATCGACCCCTGAGAGATCGAGATACAACCGACGCGGGCGAATTTTATAAAGTAACGAGTCCATACCGCTGCGAATGGCCACCGCGCTGTGGTGATCAATGTCACCCTTGAGCTTGACACGCAGAAAATACCCGGTCTCCTCGTAAGTAAACGTTGCTCTGCCCATTGTCTTACATCCTTTCCTAATGATTACTTACATCATAGCATGTCCAAGATAAAAAAATCGTCGCACCCTGTCGGGCGCGACGAAAAAGTTTTACCACACTGAAAACTCACTCATGAAAGTTTTTAATCAACCTTCATCCAAACGGATCACCCCCACAGGATGAAAGTTTTGATCAAACTTTTCCAAAAGTTTGCAGGTCGAGGGC
>CAZCRV010000033.1:0-13141 GCA_964501175.1 uncultured Clostridium sp. | reverse complement strand
AGGAGCTTTGCTCGGATATCGTATACGCGCTGATCAAGGCCGCCAACCGTGACGGTGAGATTGCCGAGCCCTACGCCTTTATCTGGCGCGTGGCGCGCAACGTGTACGCCGACTATTGCCAAAAGCGCAGCCAAGAAAGCGCATACGGCTACGTGGGCGATCCCGACGACGCGCTTGCAAGCGTCGCCTTGGACGAGGATGACGCGAGCGACGCGCTCATGGAGCTTTTGCCCGACGTCTACCGCCGCATCGCCTATCTGACTCGCGCTTACCGCGAGGTCATGATCGCCTTTTACTTAGACGGCAAGCCGATTGCACAAATTGCCGCTGAGCAGGGCGTGCGCGAGGATACTATCCGTCAAAGACTCTATTCGGCAAGAAAGAAACTGAAAGATGAGGTAGAAACTATGACGCAACAGACCAAACCCGTAGCACTGAACCATATCGGCTACTATATCGTTGGCACAGGCAACCCCTGGTGGGGCGATCCCCGTGAAGGCTTTAATGACCGTGATCTTTCCCAGCACGTGCTCCACCTTTGCCACCGCGCACCCAAGACCGCATCCGAGATTGCGGCCGAGCTGAACGTGCCCACGCTTTACATCGAGCAGGAGCTTGAAATTCTGACCCGCGGCAGAAACGGTCAATACGGACTTCTTCGCCGCTTAGACAATGGCAGATACGCTATCAACTTCGTGCTGTTGAAAAAGCAGACAATCGAAAAGGCCATTGCTCTTTACGAAGCACAGCTGCCTATGGTAGCTGACGTCATTGCCAAGTTCATTGAGCAACACAAGGACGAATATCTCGCATTCCCTTACTTGAATAAGGAGGTGGATCTCAATCTCATCCTCTGGCAGCAGATCTTCTGGATGAGCCATGCACTTGAAGAGCAGGTCACAGGCATTCTCGAAACCAAGTATTTTGCCGACACCATCACACCCGATCGCCCCTTCAGCGTGTACGGCTTTGAAAGCCTGGGCAAGTACTTTGGCTGCGGCATGGACGGTACTGCCGCACAAGAGATTTGCGGCTACAGCAACGTTCACATGACCAACATTTACATCTCGCGTATTCAGAAGCATTTCCACTGCGGCCATAACATTTCGCAGGATCCCATGCTGCTCATGACCATCCGTGCCATTAACGGCTTGTCTGTCAGATCCTTGACCGAAGACGAGAAAGAAATTGCTGCAAAGGCAATCGAGCAAGGACTGCTGGTGCGCAAGGGTAACACGCTGTACACAAAGATCCTGGTCCATGACAAAAAGGATAACAGCCGCCTTTACAGCGTAACCACCAAGCTGGAAAACGGCTACTTTGACAAAGTTGCCGAGTCGATTGCAAAGGAAATCGCAGATTTGATCAAGGACTCTCTGCCCGATTACCTGATCGGTGAATGGCGTTATGCCAACCGCCTGGCAGGTCTTCCCATGTGGGATGCTTTGGTTGAGGCGCTGATCGAGCGCGGTATGCTCACCCCGCCCGCAGACGGCATTGGCGCCGAGGGCTGCTGGATGGAAGTGGAAAAGTAATCACAAGTATGTAACAAACACGAATGACCCCGCAGGCGTCGCCTGCGGGGCTTCATTTTGTATCCCCTGAGTGTCATCCTGAGCGAGTGGCATAGCAATGGATTATTGAAAAGAAATCTGTCCATCGGTAGGGGGCGGTTTACTTTACCTTTACCAATCGCGTATCGAATCCTGCTCTTCCCACACTCAAATCCCGATCAGCTCGGACAATTCCCTCTTTCCCGTTTCCATATTGGCATAAAAGCGATCGTAGAAGGTATCGATATCCTCTCCCGTGGGCGAGGAGCGCAGCATGCACGCATGCTTTTGCACAAGCGGGATGCAGCAGCCATCGCCAAAGAGCAGGTGCTCCAGCATGACTACGTTGACCAGCTTGAGCGTGGCCTCCAGTCGACTGGTAAACTCTCTGTCCTGTGCGGTGGCAATGGCAAAGCCGTCGGGATGGTTGTGTGCAACGATCACGGCAGAGGCACGCTTGTACATGGCGCGCTGCGAAATGGCACTCGCGATCGGGAATACCTCGTTGACCGTTCCCTCACAGGCTACGTAAAAATCGATCAGGCGCATGCCGTTGTCAAGCACCATGACGTACACGCGCTCAATGCCCACGCCCACGTAATAGGGTTCAATGAATTCGCGTACCTTTTGACAGGTATCAAACCGCTTTGCCTCGGGTCTTTGCTCTATAGCAGCACGGCGGAGCAGCGCCCCCATCAGGCTAAGCAGCATCGCGCTCTTCTCTCCAACGCCCTCTGTCAGGCCCAGCGCATTGATATCCGCGCTCATGATACCGATCAAGCCGCGGTTTTCTTCCAGCAGCCTGTGCGCGACGTCGTTGGTATCATTTCTCGGGATCGAATAATAAAGTAGCATCTCCAAAAGCTCGTGAGTGGCAAAGCCGTCGGGACCTTCAAGCAGGTATCTCTGACGCATGCGTTCTCTGTGGTTGGCGTGTACATTTTGTTCCATTGTTGTCAGTCTCCTTTTGATAGTTGTTCTTATATTATATAAAAAAATTCGGCTCTTTGCAAGTAATTTTCTCTTTCCGACTGCGCAGTTGACAATTTTTCTTATCTGTTATATAATAACAGCAATCAAAACGGCAAAGGAGACGACCCATGACAAGAATTTTACTGGTAGAGGACGACAAGACCATCGTGGCGACCTTGAGCGAATTTCTTTCTCGCGAGGGCTTTACGGTCAAGAGCGCGAACGGACAGAGCGCAGCCCTTTCCCTTTTGGACAGCGAGGCCTTTGATCTCGCGCTGCCGGATATCTCTCTTGCCGACGGCAACGGCTTCTCCCTTTGCTCTGCCATCAAGGCCAACTGGAAGCTCCCCGTCATTTTTCTGACCGCCTCGGGTGACGAATACAGCACCGTGGCAGGCTTTGACCCGGGGGCTGACGACTATATCCCCAAGCCCTTCCGCCCGCGCGAGCTGGTCTCGCGCATCAAAAACGTATTGCGCCGCACGGGCGGTGCTGCGGGCAGCGTTGTCACGCTTGGCAACGTGCAGGTAGATACGGTCAAGGGCTTGCCACCAAGGACGGGCAGGATCTGTTCCTCTCAGCGCTGGAATACCGCTTGCTTTTGGTCTTTTTCAACCATCGCGGCGCGGTGCTGACCCGCACGCAGCTGCTGGAATCGGTCTGGGATATTGCGGGCGAGTTTGTCAACGACAACACGCTGACCGTTTATATCAAGCGTCTGACCGCACTTTCGGACACGGTCAACCACATTCTGCACGGCGACAATTCCCTTTCATTCGAGGGCTGTGACGAGGACGAGCTGGGCGTATTGCAAAGCGAGCTTTACAAAATGACGGTACGCCTGCGCGAGCAGCAGCAGGCTTTGCTTGACGACAAAATTTTTCTTGCCGACTCGATGGCCGACATCTCGCATCAGATCCGCACACCGCTGACCTCGATCAATCTGATCGTCTCGCTACTTGACGACCCCGGGTTGCCCGGGAAGGTGCGCGAGCAGCACATGCGCGAGCTTTACGTGCTGCTTGGTCGCATCGATTGGCTGATCACCGCGCTGCTCAAGATCTCCAAGCTGGACGCGGGCACGGCGCCCCTATCCGCGCAGAATATGCCGCTGCAGGTGATGATCGAGCGCTCAGCAGCCCCTGTGCAGGTTCCCATCGAGCTGCGCGGCCAGCAGCTGATCCTGCACGCCGAAGGGCAAGTTACCTGCGACCCCGCATGGATGGTCGAGGCGCTTGGCAATATCATCAAAAACTGCATGGAGCACACCCCGAGGGCGGCGCGCAGTTTTTCATGAGATTTTATAAAGGTACTATTTAAGGCAGTATCAATAAGCTAAGGAATGAAGCCTCCCGCACCTGTCATCCTCGAGCAAGCATTCCCATTTTTAAGATTCTTCGCTTCGCTCGAGAATGACAAAAATGGGAATGCGCCGCGAAGGATCTTGGGGCGGGAGTCTTCATGTTTTTTTACCGAATGACAATGCCCCTGCCTGCCACGTTCCCTTTTTCAAAAAACGTAAAGTGACGTTTTTGTTATAAAAAAGTCACCGCCCTGTCACTTGACGGTGATATCATTTGCTCGTACAACAAGAAAAGGAGAAAACACCATGGAAATCTTAAGAGTTGAAAATCTTTGCAAAACGTATGGCATGGGCGATGCCCGCGTAAATGCATTGGACGGCGTTTCCTTCTCCGTAAGCAAGGGCGAATTCGTAGCCATCATCGGCCCCTTGGGCTCGGGTAAATCCACGCTGCTGCATATCTTGGGCGGCGTTGACAAGCCCACGAGCGGCAAGGTATATATGGACGGCAAGGACGTCTACGCACAAAACGACGAGCAGTTGGCCATCTTCCGCCGCAGACAGGTTGGACTGAACAAGCAAGCTGACATACGAGCTGTTCGGTCTTCCCGGCGTGCTTGCAAGCAAACACTTTAAGCGCAACCGCAAAAAGTACCGCGCAACCGCGATATCGTGACCATTATCCGCACCTCTGCCTACGGGTTTATCGCGCTGATCTCGCTGATCGCAGCCGCCAACGTGTTCAACACCATCACCACAAACGTACAGCTGCGCCGCAGAGAATTCGCCATGCTCAAATCGGTCGGTATGACCAAGCGCGACTTTACGCGCATGACCTGCTTTGAGTGCCTATTGTACGGTGCAAAGGCGCTGCTTTGGGGCTTGCCCGTATCGGTCCTTGTCACCTTTATCATCTACCTCATTGTTTCCGAGGGCATGACAATCAGCTTTACCCTTCCCTGGGCAGCCATCGGCATTGCAGTCGCAAGCGTATTCCTTGTTGTGTTCGTGACCATGATGTACGCAATGCACAAGGTGCATAAGGATAACCCCATCGACTCACTCAAGAATGACAATCTGTAAATTTCGGAAAACCGCTCCTGGGAGCGGTTTTCTTGTTTATTTGTGAAAAATTGCTTGATTTAGGCGCTCCATTCATGGTATAATGGGGTATCAAATCAAAAGGATGAACGTATGCAAAACGATAAGGAATTTTTGGGAACTGCCCCCGTGGGGCGGTTGCTCTTTAAGCTGGCCCTGCCCACCGTGGTGGCGCAGCTGGTCAATATGCTTTACAACATCGTGGACCGCATCTATATCGGCCACATTGAGGGGTACGGCGACCTCGCCTTGACCGGCGTGGGTGTGTGCATGCCGCTGATCATGATCGTCTCGGCCTTTGCCGCACTCGTGGGCTCGGGCGGTGCACCGCGTGCCTCGATCTCCATGGGCAAAAAGGACTATGAGAGTGCAGAACGAATCTTAGGCGGCTGCTTTTCCGTGCAGCTGATCATCTCCGTGATCCTGACCGTGGTGCTCTTGATCTGGAGCAAGCCCCTGCTCCTTGCCTTTGGAGCAAGCGAAAATACCATCCAATACGCCACCGAATACATGAGCATTTACGCGCTGGGAACGGTTTTCGTGCAGCTGACGCTTGGGCTCAACGCCTTTATCTCGGCGCAGGGCTTTTCCAAGTTCTCTATGCTCTCGGTAGTCATCGGCGCTGCCTGCAATATCGTGCTCGACCCCATTTTCATTTACGGGCTCGGCCTTGGCGTGCGCGGTGCGGCTATTGCGACCATTCTCTCGCAGGCAGCCTCGACCATATGGATCGTCCTGTTCCTTTGCGGCAAGCGCACGCATCTGCGTCTGCGCCCGAAATTCATGCTTCCCGCTCCGCGCGTGGTGCTCCCCTGCCTGGCACTGGGCACAGCCACCTTTATCATGCAGGCGAGCGAGAGCGTGATCTCGGTCTGCTTCAATTCCTCGCTGCTTGGCTACGGCGGTGACGTGGCGGTGGGTGCTATGACCATTCTGACAAGCGTCATGCAATTTGCTATGCTGCCCATGCAGGGCGTGGCACAGGGCGCGCAACCCATTCTCTCCTACAACTACGGGGCGCGCCGCGCAGACCGCGTCAAAAAGACCTACAGGATCCTGCTTGTCACCTGCCTTTGCTACTCGGTAACCATTTGGGCACTTGTCATGCTGTTTCCGCAGGTATTCGTGGGCATCTTTACAAACAAAGCTGAGCTTGCTACCTTTGCCGCAGGTGCTTTGCGCATTTATTACGCGGGCATGGTGCTGTTCGGCATTCAGATCGCCTGCCAGATGACCTTTGTTTCTCTTGGCAACGCGCCCTCCTCGGTCATCGTGGCGGTAGTGCGCAAATTCGTGCTGCTGCTCCCCTTGATCTATATCGTACCGCACCTTGTGCCGACCAATCCCACCATGGGCGTTTACCTTGCCGAGCCGATTGCCGACGTGATTGCCGTGACCTTTACGACCATTCTGTTCATCTTCCAGTTCAAAAAGGCAATGAAAAAGATTGAGCAGGCCGCTGAAAACTGATATCCTCCCCTACGTATATATAGGACGGATTCCTTTGAATCCGTCCTTTTCATTTTGCTTAAAACGTTATAATCAACCCGCCGACCTCGGGGATCTCATATTCCTTGCCGCCCAAGATAAGCGTGCCGCCCTTGCGGGTAGCCGATACGGCGCAGGTGTGCGCGTCCATGGCAATATGCACACTGTGTCCGTCGGGCAGCGGCACCGTGCCTTCGATCTTACGGTACAGTCCGCGATCCGGCTTGACCGCAAAGGTCTCGTAGCCGACAGAGGTAGGATACACGCCAAGGCAATATCTACCCAGAAGGTAAATCGGTCCGCCGCCCCACGCGTGGCAGAGCGAGCAGCCGTACTTCATGCCGTACATACCGTAGTGCTCGATTCCCTTTTGCTCGGGCAGATACTGCTCCCAGATCGAGGTTGCCCCCAAGGCAACCATGCCGCCCCAATAGGACTCGATCTTTTTCTGCGCGGTCCCCAGTCTGCCCATCATGCAAAGCGCATTGAGCTCAAAGAACTCAAAATACGGCGTGGTGATCTGATTGACCGCATCGTTTTCAAGCACGCAGCGCACGATTTTCTGCGCGCGTCTGTGCGAAACAAAGCCGTACATGATGGCAAAGATGTTGGCATGACGCGTCACGTTCTCGCGACCCGTGGTATAGCAATCCACAAACGCACCACGGTCCTCGCGCCAGTAATCCTTCATAATGCGCTTTTGCAGCGCGTCGGCTGCCGATTTGTGTGCAGAGCCGTCCTTACCCACCAGAGCGCACAGCTCAGCCATGCACTTGCGGCACTGCCAGAGCAAGATCTGTTCGGCACAAAGCGGGCCGCCCTTGTCCATATCCGACCAGTCGATAAAGATCCAGTCGCCGTCGCGGTAGCAAACGTAGCCGTTCTCGTCAAGTCTGCCCACGATAAAGTCGTAGAGCGCCTGCAGGCGGTCAAAGTAAATTTCAATAAACTGCTTGTCGCCCGTGGAGAAATAGTATTCGTATGCACCGATGATCAGGTACATGGAATAATCGTTGATCGAATTGATATGCTGCTCGTAGGGGGGCTTGCCCAAGAGGGCTATGATGGTGCGCTTAGTGATCTCGGGATCGAAATACAGATATCTGTTGGCCATATACGACTGGTACGCGTCGCCCGACCAGCACCAGCGGTCGCGCTTGATGCCGTCCAGGAAAAATTCGCGCGAATTGAGATGCAAGGTGTAGGCGCAGATATCCCAGATCTTGTTGACGTTCTTGCGATTACACGCAAAGGTAGCCACGTCGGAGATCGGCAGGTATTCGTAATCCGCCCAGACCTTCAGACCCTTGCCGCCCTGCACGCAAGCATAGCGGAACGCGCGGCCGGTCAGACGGTAGGATTGCTTGCCGCTCATGGTCTCCTTGATCAGCGCCTGGGCATGATCGAGCGCCTCCTCGCGCGATTCACCGTAGGTCACGCGAATAGAATCCTTGGTGTCCGCGCCCTCAATGCACAGATACGCATAGGTCTCGCGGCCGAAATCGTACAAGATTCCCTGCTCGGTCTTGGTCACCTTGACAGGATCAAGGTGCTCGTAAGAGAAGCGGAACACCTCGGGATTATCCTCGGACGAAGTATAGGCGGGCGTGCAACCAACCGGCACGCGATGCGTCACGATCATGTGGTCGGCGATCCAGGTCTCGTCTGTTTTGAGATATTTGCTGTCCACAAAAAGGCTGGGCAGCCCCTCGGTTGCCAGCGTAACTACCATGATATTGTGGTCACCCGCACCAATTGTAAGGTCGGTATTGACGGGCAGACGGGCGTTGTCCACCATGACGTACGCCTTGGCGCGCGTGACAAAGCGCACCACGTCCTCGCCGTCGGCATGGTAACTCTTGAAAAAGCGCACGTTCGGGTATGGGGGCGAAAGCTTCCAGAACGTGGGGTATTCGCAGCCGAATTCCTCGCGCCGCGCGTGCAGCAGCATGCTGTGATACAATTCAAAATCACCGTGATACCAGATCCATTTTGCTTGACTCATACATAGCCTCCCGTGGTATTAGATTGATTTTATTGTATCACAGAAAACACGGAAATGCAATACCCGAAGGCATAACAAAAAGCAGGCGCATAAAGATTCTTGCACCTGCTTTTATTATGGATCAATGATCATTTTTATCCAGTCCTTCAAAGAAGTCCTCAAATGAGCATTGATATATTTTCTTCAATTCCAAAAGCACACTAATTCTGACATTCAGCTCACCGGATTCATACTTCGCATAGGTAGTTCTTCCGATATCACAACCTCTGCGTTGCAATTCCTCACACAACTTTTCCTGTGAAATATCATGCTTGTCACGCAAAGCACGCAAATTATCGCCAATGCGTCTGTCTCTTCGCAATTTTTGCTCCATATCATACCTCACATTTTGACCAATATTGGTTGCAACCAATAATATTTTATGATATAATCACAGTAAATATTGACCGTGATACTGGTCAACTTTGGGAGGATATTATGATATGTTGTGTTACCGGACATCGTTCTGCCGGATTTCCTTTTTCAAGAGACAGCTACACAGAACCGTATCAGCGCTATATACAAACTTTAGAGGACGAAATCCTATCCTTGATCAATCAAGGATGCAAGCATTTTATCACCGGAATGGCTGAAGGAGCAGATTTGGATTTTGCACAAGCCATCATTTTGCAACAAAAAAAGCACCCCGATATCGTGTTGGAGGCTGCATATCCCTATCCGCCTCAACCTGCAAAGGAATGGACAAAATATCAAGAGCGCAGAGAGTGGGTCAACGAACATATTAAACTGAACTATGTTGTTTCCGATCACTATTACAGGGGTTGTATGCAAAAGCGTAATCGATATATGGTTGACAAAGCAGATGTTGTATTGGCAATTTGGAACGGAAAGCAAAGTGGAGGAACATGGAACACGATTAAGTATGCTCAATCCAAAAACAAACCAATTAAATTTATCATGCTGAATGATTTTCTTGAAAGTTTGCAGAATACATAAAACAGAAAAACCGCCTTTTGGCGGCTTTTCTGTGGGACGGGACGTCGAGGCGCCGTCCCCTTCAATGCTCGCACCGGAATTCCGAATTCTTAATTCCGAATTCTTAATTCTGAATTCCGAATTTACAAATACCCTCGAATATCCACCGCTAACTTCTCTTCCAGGTTGATCAGCCGCTTGCAGATGTCCTTACTTTTCTCGTCTGCGGCCTTATACTGATTGAGGTATTTGTTCAGCGACTTGACGCCCATATTGCAGCCGTCCGTGATCAGATCGGCCACGGTATGATCCGATTCGTGCATGGTCAATTTGATATTGGTCTTGATCCAGGACATGCTCTGTGCCATGGGCGAAGGGTCCTTGCCCTCGTCGCCAAAGCGGTCCAATTGCTCCTGCAGCTGGGTGTTCAGCTCGTCGTGCTCGCGCTTGCAGGTATTCAAGGTTTCCTTGAGCTGCTGTGATTTGACCGTATCCAGCACCTCCTCTATAGACTGCACGCCCATTTTGACGCCTGCGTCGCATTCGCGCAGCAGCTTTATGGTATCTTGTTCTATCATGATTTTACTCCTTTTTTTATTTTAGTATGAGCTGAAAAGTACCCTTGCATACACCGACATTTTTATTGACAAACAAGTGCGCGTATGGTATCATGAAATCAGAAATAAAACCAAAAAAGGAGACCGATATCATGTCCGATTTCCCGAACATTATCAGCGTTCCCGGCGGCAAAGAGGTGCAGACCATGTGCTTTATGACCGACAAAAGACACGTGCGCAAGAACTTTGTGGATCTGCGCCTTTTGGTGGATGACAAGACCGTTTTGCGAAACCCGCACAAGGGCTGGTTCTGGCACTACATCGACAACGGCTACGGCCGCGGCGCGTACCGCGAGCACCACGACCAAAATGACGACCTTGCCGACTTTCCCGGTCTCAACCATCTTTATCTGCGCTTTGACTGGGGCGACGTGGAAAAGACCGAGGGCGTTTACGACTTTTCCTATCTTGACGAGATCATGGAAGTCTGGGGCGCGCGCGGCTATCGTTTCTCCTTGCGCGTTTGCACCTACGAGGGCGCGGCAGAGCTCAATTACGCGACGCCCGCATACGTTTATGAGAAAGGTGCGCGCTGCTACCTTTTGGAGGGCGGCAAGATCCAGCCCGATTTCGGGGATCCCATCTTCCTTGAATGTTTGGAAAAATTCATGCAAGCCTTTGGCGAGAAATACAACGGCGACCCACGCATCGAGTACATTGATATCGGCACGCTCGGCACCTGGGGCGAGGGTCACACGGTAGAGGGCGACGGCCGCATTTACCCGCTTAACGTGGTTAAGGCACACTTTGATCTGCACGCGCGCTACTTCCCCGACACGCCAGTGCTTTGCAACGACGACCACATTGCAAGCCGCTTTGCCAACGGACAGGGCGAGGTGCAAAAGATCTTTGACTACGCCGCTGCTTGTGGCTTTGGCGTGCAGGACGACTCGATCTGCTGCGATTACTACTACCAAATGAACGATTACGACACCATGCGCGCGCCCTGGGCATTCGACCGCTTAGCGCCCAATGCTCCCAATGCCATTGAAATGGCGCACTACACCTACATCAAGCCGCGCTACGAATCCTATTTCCGCGGAGGCCTTACCGCCATGGAGTCCTTCAAGCGCGCACACGCCACCTTTGCGGGCTTTCACGGCTATCCGCGCGAGTGGCTTGGCAACGAGTACTATCTGACAGAATACTGCGCAAACCGACTTGGATACTGGTATTTTGTCACGGGTGCGGTCATCCCCGAGCTGACCGACACCGCCTACAATACCATTGAGCTGGACGTGGAAAACCGCGGTTGGGCGCGCGCCTATCGCAAATACGAGCTGCGCGTTCGCCTGTGCGGTGAGGGCGGCACGTACACCATTCCCGTGGAGTGCGACAACCGCACCTGGGAGCCCGAAGCCCCTGTGACGCTTGCTTTGCGACTTGACGCGCGCGGCGTGCCCGAGGGCGATTACGATCTCTTGATCGGCATGTTTGAGGACAAGACGCCCATCAGGCTGGCCATCAAGCAAGGGGCTTTGCATGACAACTTCTACAAGATCGCGCGCACGCACGTGCGCGGTGTATAAGGGAGGATAGCAATGATGGAAAACAAGATTTATCCCAATCTGCAACCCGCGCCTGCGCCCGACGGTAGCCAGACCATGTGCGGCACGTTTGACAACTCGCTTGCCCGCCCCGATTTTTTGGATCTGCGCCCCTACCTTGACGACAAAACCGTGCAAAAGAACCCGCACAAGGGCTGGTTCTGGCACTACATTGACAATGGCTACGGCCGTGAAAACTATCGCAACCCCAAATACGCTGATCCCGCGGACGACCTTTCCGACTTTCCCGGACTCAACCACCTCTATCTGCGCTTTGACTGGGGCGACGTGGAAAAGACCGAGGGCGTTTACGATTTTTCGTACCTGGACGAGATCATGGCGCTGTGGGGTCCGCGCGGCTACACCTTTTCCCTGCGCGTTTGCTCCTATGAGGGCGACCCAAACTTAAGCTATGCAACGCCCGCATACGTCTACCAAAAAGGTGCGCGCGGCTATCGCCTGCCCTCGGGGGCATTGCAGCCCGACTACGGCGACCCCATCTTTTTGGAATGCTTGGAAAAATTCATGAAGGTGTTCGGTGCGCGCTACAACGGCGATCCTCGCATTGAATGCATTGACGTGGGCACCATGGGCACGTGGGGTGAGGGACATACCGCAGGCGACGGTGACGGCGTCATTTACCCGACCCATGTGACCAAAAAGCACTTTGATCTGCACGCCAAGTACTTCCCGGACACGCCCGTGCTTTGCAACGACGACCACATGTGCAGCCGCATCGCGCACGGACAGGACGAGGTACAGGAAATCCTTGACTACGCATACGAGCGCGGCTTTGGCATTCAGGACGACTCGGTTTGCTGTAACTACTACACGCAGGTCAACGATTACGACACGCTGCGCGCACCCTGGGCGTTTGATAAGCTTGCCGCAAACGCCCCCGCCGCGATTGAGATGGAGCACTACGGCTACGTGCACGCGCACAACGACCATTTCCGCGACGGTCTGACCGCAATTGAAGCCTTCAAGCGCACGCACGCCACCTTTGCGGGCTTTCACGGTTATCCCCGTGCGTGGCTGCAAAACGAATACTATCTGACCGAATACTGCGCAAACCGCCTGGGTTATTGGTACTTTGTCACGGGTGCCACCGTGCCCGCGCTGCGCCGCTCGGCGCACAATATCGTCACGCTGGACGTGCAAAATCGCGGCTGGGCACGCGCTTATCGCAAATTTGACCTGAGAATCAGATTGCGCGGCGCAGACGGCACAGAATATATCCTTGACACCGACGCGGACAACCGCACCTGGCTGTCAGGGGAGAAGCAGACCGTGACCCTGCGCCCCGACTGCAGAGACGTTCCCGCAGGCGACTACGCGCTTGCCATCGGCATGTTTGAGGGCGAGACTCCCATCAAGCTGGCACTCAAGCAGGAGATCTTCGACGGCAGATTTTATACGATTGCCAAGGACGTCAAGGTGTTCTGATTTCGCGGGAGGGGTGACCCTACATGTCATTAACACAATGTCCCCCGCCCCTGTCATCCTCGAGCAAGCAGCCCTGCCAAGATTCTTCGCTGCGCTCGAGAATGACAGGCAGGGCTGCGCCGCGAAGGATCTTG
>CAZCRV010000032.1:0-13398 GCA_964501175.1 uncultured Clostridium sp. | reverse complement strand
CCGTTAAGGCTTTCTGGCGTTACGAGAAGGGCGAAGGCATCCAGAAGAAGGAAGAGGACTTCGCTGCTGAGATCGCTAAGCTGACCAACAATCAGTAATTGTTGAACTCCGAATAAAAGCACGGCTTGCCGTGCTTTTATTTTTTTGCCTTTGAAGCAAATAATTTACAAATACCTGTTTACAAATTGAGGAAAATGTAGTAAAATATATTCTGTATAATATTATGTCAATACCAGAGGTGATCGCTATGAGTACCAAACCCGAATATCGCAGAATTGTCCTCAAACTTTCCGGTGAAGCGCTTGCTCCCGAAAATGCAAACGAAGGCATTCTGGACTTTCAAAAGATTGAAAAGGTAGCTGAAGTTATCAAAAAGTGTCAGGAAATGGGCGTTCAGATCGCTGTTATCGTTGGCGCGGGTAACATTTGGAGAGGTCGAGTTGGCGGTGGCATGAACCGCTCGCGTGCCGATCAGATGGGAATGCTTGCTACGACCATCAATGCGCTTGCCATTCAGGATACCTTCATCAAGTGCGGGATCGATACCGTGGTTATGACCTCGGTGGAAATGCATGCTTACGCAGAGTACTATACCGCAAGACATGCAGACAAGGCTCTGAACGAGGGCAAGGTAGTCGTGTTCGGCTGCGGACTTGGCTGGCCTTTCTTCTCGACCGATACTCCTGCGGTCGTTCGTGCAGCAGAGATCGAAGCGGACGTCGTACTCATGGCAAAGAACGTGGATTATCTGTATACCGCAGATCCCAAAAAGGATCCCAATGCCAAGCCGATCTACGACATCACCTATGCAGAGATTCTTGAAAAGGGACTGAAGGCATTTGACATGACCGCGGTCAGCTTCTGCAAAGAAAACAACATTACCACGTATGGCTTTGCACTCAGCGATCCCGAGAACATTTACCGCGTCATCATGGGCGAAGCGGTCGGAACCAAGATGCACAATTAAAAATCAAATAACTTATATAGAACAGAAAGGATTTACATTATGGGCTACAATACCAAGGATTTTGAAGCAAAGCTTCAGAAAAACAACACGGCATACGAAAACAATCTCGAAAACATCCGCGCAAACCAGGCAAATCCCAAGTTGCTCTCCAGAATCAACTTTGAATACTACGGTTCTCCCACACCGCTCAATACCATGGCAGATATCCGCGTCAGCGACGCGAGAACTCTGACCATTATGCCTTACGATAAGTCCACGCTTAAGGCAATCGAGAAGGCAATCCTGGCATCCGATATCGGTATTACCCCCAACAACGACGGTCAGGCAATCAGACTGGTATTCCCGCAGCTGACCCAGGACAGAAGAAAGGAGCTCTCCAAGCAGATCTCCAAGATGGGCGAGGAAGCAAAGGTTTCCGCTCGTATGATCCGCAAGAATGCAAACGACGAAATCAAGCAGCTCAAGAAGGATAACGTTCTGACCGAGGATGACGAAGAGAACGCAAAGAAGAAGGTTCAGGATCTGACCGATAAGTACATCAAGCAGATTGACGTGATCACCGATAAGAAGATTGCTGATATCATGGCAGTATAACAATACGGCGGGTCGCTTGACCCGCCTTTTGTTGGAAAAGGGATTAGGTGGATATGACAGACATGAGCATAAAGCAAGCCGTTGAAAAAGCCGGTTTGCGGCATATTGCCTTTATTATGGACGGAAACGGGCGCTGGGCGCAAAAGCGTGGCTTGCCCAGAACGCACGGACATAAAGAAGGCGTTAAGACCTTTGAGCGCGTCGCAGACTATTGCTCAAAGATCGGAATCGAGGTCGTAACCGTGTACGCGTTCTCAACAGAAAACTGGAAACGCCCCAAATCGGAGGTGGATGCTCTGATGAAGCTGGTGGAGCGGTATTTGGATGAGTTTGCGCAGAAGGCTAATGAATATCAGGTCGAACTGCACATGATTGGAGATACAAGCGTACTGACACTCGCTTTGCAAGAAAAGATCAAGCGTGCCGAGAGCCTTTCCCGGGGAAAGCCCTGCAAGCTCTGCGTGGCGCTCAATTACGGAGGACGCGATGAGCTCGTGCATGCATATAATGATCTGCTCGCAAAGGGAAAAACACAGATCACCGCGCAGGATATTTCTGCTCATCTGTATACGGCAAATATTCCCGATCCTGATCTGATTGTGAGGACGGGTGGCGAGATGCGCCTTTCCAATTTCCTTTTGTGGCAGGCAGCGTATTCCGAATTCTATTCCACTTCAACGCTGTGGCCCGATATGAAGCCCGCCGACGTAGATATGGCTGTCGAAGCCTTTTGCAAGCGATCCAGACGCTTTGGCGGTGTATAAATTTGTGAGGTAATTATGTTAGTTAGAGTCATTTCGGCAGTTGTGGCGCTTTGCATTCTGTTTCCGGTTGTGTATTTTTCGGAAACTGCTGCTTTGCCTGTTGCCGCAGCAATCGTTTGCTGTATTTGCTTGTTTGAAATGCTGGGCTGCTTGAAGCTCAGAAAAAACCTTTGGGTATCTATCCCGTTTTACCTGGTCGGTATCTTTGCACCGATCGGGATGCGTTACATCCAAAATAAAACGCTGTTGCTTGCATGCCTGTGCGCATGCGTTGGTCTGCTTGCCTTGATTATGTTGACGGTCAGCGTGTTTTCCAAGCGCAAAATCCCCACGCAGCAGACTTCTTCCATGTTTATGACAGGCTGCTACATCATCGCCGCTTTCACCTCTATTGTCTACATTCGCGACAGCGGTGCGCACGGTAAGATCTTGCTGGTTATGATGTTTGCCGCTCCTTGGGTGACCGACACCTTTGCATATCTGTTTGGCAGATTGCTCGGCAAGCACAAGCTGATCCCCGAGGTCAGCCCCAAGAAAACCGTGGAGGGAAGCGTAGCGGGTATTATTTTCTGCATGATTTATGTCATGGTCTTTGGCTTTGTTTGTACCAAGATCTGGGATGTCACCTGCAATTATGCAATCCTTGCGGTGCTGGGCGTGCTTTTGTCTGTTGTCGGACAGATCGGCGACCTTGCCATGTCGGTCATCAAAAGAGAGTACGACATCAAGGACTACGGAAAGATTATGCCCGGACACGGCGGTGCACTTGACAGATTTGACTCGGTACTGGCTGTATCCATCGTTGTAGCTGCCTTTGAGATCTTTGTGGACGTATTCGCATGAGTAGTGTAAATTATCCTTCCATGATCGTGCTGGGTGCGACCGGCTCGGTTGGTCTGCAGGCTGTTGACGTAGCAATCAAGCATGGCGTTCGTGTGGACGCGTTGAGTGCCAATCGCAGAGTCGGAAAAACCGAGGAGCTGATTCGCGCACTCAATCCCAAAGCTTGTGCAATGGCGGACGAGAGCAGCGCTGCTGATCTTGCGGTACGCGTCAAGGATCTGCCCGTCAAGATTTACGCAGGACCTGACGGAATCTGTGATATGATTGCCGAGACGAGTTCGGACTGCGAACGCCAGGTGGTGCTCAATTCCATTCTCGGTCAAGCCGGCCTTGCTCCCACCATGGCAACGCTGCAGGTGGGAAAGCAATTGGCACTTGCAAATAAGGAATCGCTTGTCGTAGCAGGCGAGCTTGTCATGCCGCTGGCAAAGCAAAAGGGAATTGACATTTTGCCCGTTGACAGCGAGCACTGCGCCATTTATCAATGCCTGCGCTCGGGAAATCACAAAGAAATCAAGAGAATTATGCTGACAGCCTCCGGAGGCCCGTTTTATGGCTATACCCGCGAGCAGTTAAAGGGCGTGACTCTGCAAAAAACACTGACGCACCCAACCTGGAATATGGGTGCAAAGATCACAGTTGACAGCGCAAGCATGATGAACAAGGGCTTTGAGGTCATTGAAGCAGTTCATTTATTTGGTGTCAAGCCCGAGCAGGTTGATGTCACCGTTCACCGCGAGAGTATAATTCATTCTGCGGTCGAATATATTGATAATAACATAATCGCGCAGCTGTCCGTACCCGATATGCGCTCGTGCGTGCAATATGCGCTGACGCATCCATACCGTACCGATGCAGCCATTGAGCAGCTGGATTGGTTCAAGCTCGGCAAGCTGACCTTTGGTCGCCCTGACCTTGAAACCTTTACGCTGCTGCAGCTTGCCTTTAACTGTATTGGCAAGGGTGGTGCGCTGCCTGCCGTGCTCAATGCGGCAAACGAGGTATGCGTTGGGGCATTCCTGCAAGAAAAGCTTTGCTTCTCTGGTATCATGGATACCGTCGGAGCGGTGGTGGCCGATTTGCAGGAGGCTGCCAATAGTCACACCTTAGAAGAAATTCTTGCATATGACAAAGCGGCAAGAGAGCTTGCTGCCAAGTATTTGCAAAAACAATAAATCCCAAATAGGAGAAAAATCGTTGGAAACCCTATTACAAAATCCCGCGATTAAGGGCGCTTTGTATATCATACTTGCCGTTGGTATCTTCAGCGCCTTGATCATGATTCATGAATTCGGACATTATCTGACGGCAAGACTTTGCGGCGTGACCGTGCATGAATTTGCACTTGGCATGGGCCCACAGATCTTTTCGCGCGTTTCCAAAAAGTCCGGCATCCGCTATTCGGTCAGACTTTTCCTGATTGGCGGTTACGTCGCGATGGACGGCGAGGACGGAGACTCCGAGAACCCCAATGCCTTTTGCAACAAGAATATCTGGAAGAGGATACTGATCATTGTAGCCGGTGCGGGAATGAATATCATTCTCGGCTTTATCGCCATGTTTATTCTGACCACGTCAACCGTCCTGTCTACCGAAGGCGCGCTGCTGCCTACCAACGTCGTAGCGGAATTTGTCGAAGGCGCAACCTCAAATCAGGCAGGCGAGCAAGGCTTGATGGAGGGCGACCGAATCGTATCCGTCAACGGTGTTCCCGTATTTACCGGGTACGATCTGATCTATGAGATCACAAACAGCGCGTATGAGCCTGTTGATATGGTCGTCAAGCGCAACGGTGAGAAAGTGCGGCTATATGACGTCAAATTCCCAACTACCGAGGAGAGCGGCGTTGTGTTTGGCTCGTACGACTTCAAGGTTTACGGAAAAGAACCCAATGTGTTCAATCTAGCCCTGTATTCGGTCAACAGATCCACGTCTACCGTCAAGATGGTTTACGACTCACTCTTTGACCTTTTGCGCGGCAGATACGGTGCTGAAGCGGTTTCCGGCCCTGTCGGAACCACGCAGGTCATCGGAGAGGCTGCACAGCAGGGCGCGGCAACGCTCTTATACCTGGTTGCGGTGATTACCATCAACCTGGGTGTATTCAATCTGCTGCCCGTGCCTGCGCTGGATGGCGGCAGACTGCTGTTCTTAATTATTGAGCTGTTCAGAGGAAAACCGATCAACCGAAATTTGGAAGGATACGTGCATTTTATCGGAATTCTGATCCTGTTTGCACTCATGGCCATTATTTCAATAAAGGATGTCATAGGTTTATTCACATGATCAATTATCAAAAAATCAGAAGAAAAACTCATGCGGTCAAGGTTGGCGACGTGATGATCGGCGGTGACGCCAAAATTTCCATCCAGTCCATGACCAATACCGATACCAAGGATGCAGCAGCAACCATTGCGCAAACCCGTACGCTTGAAATGGCAGGCTGCGACATTGTGCGCATCACCGTTCCTGATAGTGAAAGCGCGCAAACCATTACCGCAATCAAGCAAGCAGGCATCCGCGTGCCTATCGTAGCGGATATTCACTTTGACTATCGCGCAGCACTTGCGTGCGCCGAGCGGGGAGTGGATAAGATTCGCATCAATCCGGGCAACATCGGAGACGATGACCGCGTCAAGGCGGTTGTAGACGCTTGCAAGCAAAGAAATATCCCGATTCGCATTGGCGTCAACAGTGGCTCACTTGAAAAGCATTTTTTGGAAAAATACGGCTCTCCCACGCCCGAAGCACTTTGCGAATCTGCCATGTATCATGCAGCTCTTTTGGAAAAGTTTGATTTTGAGGATATTGTCATTTCCATCAAGGGCTCTTCGGTTGAGCAGATGATCAAGGCGAACCGCCTGGTGGCCGAGCGGTGCTCCTATCCCATCCACATTGGTGTTACCGAGGCGGGAAGCGAGGAATACGGCATGATCAAGAGTGCGGCAGGCATAGGAGCGCTTTTGTGCGACGGCATTGGAGACACCATGCGTGTTTCTCTGACGGCTGATCCCGTCAAGGAAGTCAGGGCCGCCAAAAGCATCCTCAATGCCTTGGAGATCAGCGGACAATGCGGCATGAACATTGTCAGCTGCCCGACCTGCGGCAGAACCAAGATTGATCTGATTTCTTTGGAAAAGAAATTCAGAGAGGCCGCAGAACAGGAAGGCCTTTTAGACTATCCGATCAAGGTGGCGCTGATGGGCTGTATTGTCAATGGACCGGGCGAAGCCAGAGAGGCGGATATCGGCATTGCAGGCGGCAAGGGAGAGGCTTTGCTGATCTCTCATGGCGAAATCATCAGAAAGATAAAAGAGGAACAAGTAATTGAGAGTTTGATCGGTGCGATCAAAGAGATACGGAATAATAAGTAAAGATTAAAAACAAATAATCGAGAAATAAAAAGTTTAAAACACGAGGTCTATGATGAAAAAGACGTTTCTTGAAATATTTCATAAATATCACCCCGATACGAATACGGAAAAACTGTTGTTGACCATCACGGATATCAAGCTGATGGCCGACAAGGAATTGAAAATTATTGAGATCACGGCACATTTTCCGCGGATTGTGGAAAAAACAGAGCTCTACCGCATTCAGGAGGAGATCCGCAATGCATATGATCTCAACCGCGTCAAAATTCTGCCCAAGTATGCGGCAGAGCTGTTTGACGAGGACTATATTCCGCAGCTGCTTGCTGAGACCGAGGAGGTCGGAATTGTGGCAAGAGGGTTTTTCCATCGCTATAAATACAAGCTGGATTCGGGCGTGCTTACAGTAGAACTGCCCGTGATTGACGCGGGCATTTTGCTTATGGAGGATGCTCGAACCCCCCAGATCATGGAGAATATTTTGTTCTCGGAGTTTGGCTTACGTATTAAGGTCAAAATCGTACACTCCGAGGAGTTCAATCAGGACGAGCGCAGCGAGCTGTACCTGCGTCAGCTTGAGGAGCTGGACAAGCGTCTGGCCAAGGCCGCCAAGGAGTATGATCGCGCAAAGGAGCAGGGAAGTTATTCTTCCGCCAATCAAGCTCCTCAAGGCATTGAACAACCCGAATTTCCGCGTATTCGTTCTGTTTATGACGAAGATCCCACTCCCATCATCGCAGACGGCATCTGCACCATCGGTCACACCTCTTATGACATTTCGTGCGTAGAATACGTCAAGGGCGATGCATTTGAGATCAAGCCGACACCTATAGCAGCGTTGGACAAGCCTGTGCGTAACGCAGTCATTTTAGGTGAGATCTACGCCTTTAACAAGGAACGCAACCGAACGGGTGAAAAGTTCAATCTCAACTATTGCATTACCGATGGTAACTCTTCCATTGAAATCAAGTCCTTTAATGTAGAGCCCGAGGAATCGGACGAAATATGCAAGGTCATTTCCAATGGCGCTGTCGTGGCCATGAAGGGATATACCAAGTACGAAAACAAGAAAAGCAAGGATGGCAACCGCACGGAAGGTCCCGATTGCTTATTTTATCCCGTAGAGATTGCCAAGATCAAAAAGCTTTCCCGTAAGGATAATGCCCCCGTCAAGCGCGTCGAGCTGCATCTGCATACGCAAATGTCTACCATGGACGCCCTGATTCCTCCGTCTGCGGCTGTCAAGCAGGCGAATAAATGGGGACACCCCGCTATTGCCATTACTGACCATGGCAATGTACAGGCATACCAGGACGCCATGCTGACCGCAGAAAAGATCGGTCAGAAGGTCATTTACGGCATGGAGGCATACTTTGTCAACGACACCGCGGGAGCGGTGACAGGAACTTGTGCTTATACACCGTATGATGAATGCATTGTGTTCGATATTGAGACCACCGGCCTTTCTGCAAAGACCTGCAAGATCACAGAAATTGGTGCCGTACGCATCAAGCAGGGCGAGGTGCTTGACACGTTCAATACGTTTGTCGATCCCGAAGTGCCTATCCCCGCAGAAATCGTCAGTCTGACCGGTATTACCGACGAGATGGTCAAAGGTGCACCCAAAATCAAAGAGGCGCTGGAGGCGTTTTATGCCTTTATTGGTGATGCTTCCGGTGCACCTGCCAAGCTGCTGATCGCACATAACGCAAGCTTTGATATCGGCTTTATCAGACATAATGCCAAGGAATGCGGGATGGATTTGCGCAACCCTTACTTGGATACCGTCGCGCTTTCCAGATTTCTCAATCCTTCGCTGAACAAGCATAAACTCAATCTGCTTGCCGAGCATTATCAGCTTGGTGATTTTAACCACCACCGCGCCAGCGACGACGCGGAAATGCTGGCGCATATCTATTTCAAAATGTGCGATCAGATGAAATCCGCGGAAATCTATACGTTTGAGCAGCTGTGTCACGAAATGACGGTCAGCTCCGATCCGCTCAAGCTCAAGCCCTACCACCAGATTTTGCTTGTCAAAAACGCTACGGGTCTGAAGAATCTGTATAAGCTGGTTTCCATGAGTAACCTACAATATTACAGAAGAAGCCCGCGCATTCCCAAAACGCAGCTGGAAAAATACCGTGAGGGTCTGATTGTCGGATCTGCATGTGAAGCAGGTGAGATTTTTACCGCAATTCTTGAAAACAAGAGCGAGGCTGAGCTGGAAGATCTTGTTTCGTTCTACGATTATCTTGAAATTCAGCCCATCACCAACAATATGTTCTTGATCGACGAGGGTAAGGTAGCTGATATCGAAGGCCTTCGCGATCTGAACCGCAGAATCGTGGCGCTTGGTGAGCAGTATAATAAGCCTGTCGTCGCTACCTGTGACGCGCATTTCCTGAATAAAGAGGACGGGATCTACCGTAAGATCCTGCTTTGCGGTCAGAAATTCAAGGATGGCGACAGAGATATTTTCCTGTACTACCGTACCACCGAGGAAATGCTGGAGGAATTCGCGTACCTTGGCGAAGAAAAAGCATATGAGGTCGTCGTTACAAACACCAACTTGATCAACGATATGATCGATTCCAATATTCGTCCTTTCCCCAAGGGCACGTTTACTCCTACCATGGACGGAGCGGAGGAGGATTTGCAACGCATCTGTTGGGAAAAGGCCAAAAAGATGTATGGTGATCCGCTGCCCGAGATCGTTTCCTCTCGTCTTGCAAGAGAACTGGAATCCATTATCAAAAATGGCTTTGCCGTGCTTTACATGATCGCGCAAAAACTGGTTTGGTACAGTGAGCAGCAGGGCTATCTGGTTGGCTCGCGTGGTTCGGTTGGCTCGTCGGTTGTCGCATCCATGGCGGGTATTTCCGAGGTGAACCCGTTACCTGCACACTATTGGTGCCCCAACTGCCAGTATTCCGACTTTGAATATGCAAAGAAGCATAAAATCGGATCGGGCTTCGACCTGCCCGATGCAAATTGCCCAAGATGTGGCACAAAGCTCAATTATGACGGTCACGATATCCCGTTTGAAACCTTCCTTGGCTTCTATGGCGATAAGTCGCCCGATATTGACCTGAACTTCTCGGGTGAGGTACAGGGTAAGGTTCATAAATATACGGAAGAATTGTTCGGTGCGGAAAACGTGTTCCGTGCGGGCACGATCGGTACGCTTGCCGACAAGACCGCATACGGTTACGTCATGAAGTATTTTGAGGAGAAAAACGTCAGCATCTCCAATGCAGAGGCAAACCGACTGGTTGCTAACTGTGTTGGCGTTAAGCGTAATACGGGTCAGCACCCCGGCGGCATTGTCGTAGTGCCCAAAACCATGGAGATTTACGATTTCTGCCCGGTGCAGCACCCCGCGGAGGACGTCAAATCCGATATCGTTACCACACACTTTACGTTTGAATATCTGCATGATACGCTGCTCAAGCTGGACGAGCTTGGACACGATATGCCGACTAAGTACAAGTATCTTGAAAAGTATTCCGATACAAGCGTGCTGGACGTTCCTATGAACGACCGCTCGATCTACGAGTTGTTCTTGTCCACAAAGCCGCTCGGTATATCTCCCGAGGATATTAACTGTCCTCTTGGCACGTTGGGTCTGCCCGAGCTGGGCACACGATTCGTCATCAAGATGCTGCAGGAATGTAAGCCGCAGACCTTCTCGGATCTTTTGCAGATTTCGGGCCTTTCGCACGGTACCGACGTGTGGACAAACAACGCGCAGGAGCTGATCAAGAATGGCACATGTACCATTTCCGAGGTTATCGGTACGCGTGACTCGATTATGCTTACGCTGATCGATTACGGCGTGCAAAAGGACCATGCCTTCAAGATCATGGAAATGGTGCGAAAGGGCAAGGGACTTACCCCGGAATACGAGCAGGAAATGCTGGAGGCGGGTGTGCCCGAATGGTATATATGGTCCTGTAAGCGTATCAAATACATGTTCCCCAAGGCACACGCGGCTGCATACGATATGTCTGCAATCCGTCTTGGATGGTATAAGGTACATATACCGCTTGCATTTTATTGTGCCATGTTCACGGTTCAGCCCGACGGCTTTGACGGCGAGCTGATCATGAAGGGCAAAAAAGCCCTTATGGCGCATATCAAGGATATTGAATCGCGCGGTCTTGACGCATCTCCCAAGGAGCAGGCAAGCCTTGCCGTGCTGCAGCTTGCCAACGAAGCGTTTGCGCGCGGAATCCGATTTTTGCCCGTTGATCTTGAAAAGTCGGATTGGCGTGAATTCTTGCCCGAGAACGGCAAGATCCGCCTGCCTTTCTCGTCCTTGGCGGGTCTTGGTGAGACAGCAGCAGAGAACATTGTGCGTGCAAGAGAGCAAGAACCCTTCTTTTCGGTCGAGGATCTCAAGATCCGCGCCAAGCTCTCGCAGGCTGTGATTGATATTCTACGCAGAAACGGCGTTTTGGACGGCGTCAACGAAACTGACCAGTTGACGTTTAATTTCTGATTCGGAGGTTGCTATGAAACAAACGGTAAAAATCAACGATTGGAAACTTTCCTGGATTGAAAATGCACAAGTAAAGCGTGAGCACATTTGCTTAAAAACACCCGCAGACGTTGCAAACGGTGGCTACCGTGCCATTCACGCAAGTGTACCGGGCAACTTTGAGCTCGATTTTATGCGAGAGGGCATTATCGAAGACGTATATTGGGGACAGAATACCGTTAAGACCCAGCGCCTTGAGAATCTGCATCTGTATTACTATACCGATTTCACTTACGAAAAGAGAGCGTGCATGGAAGCAGAGCTTTGCTTTGGAGGCATTGACACCGCGGCAGAGATTTATCTGGACGGTGCGCTGCTTGGATTTGTGGAAAACATGTTCCATGCGCATACGTTTGAGCTGAATGCGTTTGATAACGGCAAGCACACGCTTCTTGTGCACATTCTGCCATCTACTATTTATGCAAGAGATTTTGATGTGCCCGCTATGTGCTTTGGTCTGAAATATAACCAGGACGGCATCCAGCTTCGTAAGGCCGGATCCATGTTTGGCTGGGATATTATGCCGCGTCTTGTTTCGGGAGGCCTTTGGAAGCCTGTAGAAATCGTCTACAAGCCAAAAAATCGCATCGTAGACCCGTTTACCTACACCGTGTGGGCAAACGAGCACGACGCATATATCTGCACCACGCTGCGTATTCAGAGCGATGAGGACTTCATTTCTGATTTCCGTGTAATATTACACGGGGAGTGCGGTGAAAGCGTGATCCATCATGAATACAGACCCTTTAGCGCATCCTGTAAGATCCAGTTCGGATTTTTATCCCCCAAGCTTTGGTGGCCCAAGAATTACGGCGAGCAGAATCTGTATGATATGGAGATCAAGCTGGTCAAGGACGGCGTGGAGTATGATAGTATCAAATACCGCTTTGGTATCCGCACGCTGCAGCTCAAGCGAACATCGCGCTCGGGCGACGACGGTGATTTCTGCTTTATCGTCAACGGCAAGCGTATTTTTGCCATGGGCACCAACTGGGTTCCTTGCGATGCGTTTCCGTCCAGACACGATGATTACACGCTGCGCAACATCAAGCTTGCCGACGAGCAGGGCTGCAATATGATCCGCTGCTGGGGCGGCAACGTATACCCGAGTGACGTGTTGTATGACTACTGCGACGAGCACGGCATCATGATCTGGCAGGACTTCAGCTTTGCCTGCGGCCACTATCCCGACGATGAGCGCCTTTGTAAGCTTGTCAAAGAGGAGATCAAGCAGATTGCCATCGAAAAGCGCAATCACCCCTCGCTTGTTTTGTGGGCAGGGGATAACGAATGCGATGTTTTCGTTGTTCCTTACTGGGAGCAGCACAGAAACGAGGATGACCCCACCGCCATGCTTGATCCCAATTATAACGTGATCACGCGTGACGTGATACTGCACGAGCTGCGCAATCATGACGCCACGCGTCCGTATCTGCCCAGCAGTCCGTACTTAGACGCAATCGCATATAAGTATGGCATGCCGTCCGAGGATCATCTCTGGGGACCGCGTGACTATTTCAAGGGGGATTTCTACGGAAACTCCGAGTGTCATTTCGCGTCCGAGATAGGATACCATGGCTGTCCTTCTCCCGAATCGATCAAGAAGTTCATTTCCGCGGAGAGTCTACCCAAGGAATCGATCTACGAGATCTGTGATAATCCCGATTGGCTGATTCACTCCGCGGGTATGGAGCCCTACGTGGACGGAAATCCGTATGCTTACCGTAACCGTTTGATGATCAGCCAGGTGGAGCGACTGTTCGGTACGCCTTCGGGAGATCTTGCTGAATTTGCAAGACAAAGTCAGGTATCGCAGGCAGAGGCGGTCAAGTACTTTATTGAACGCTTCCGCATCCATAAGTGGAGAATGAGCGGCATTCTTTGGTGGAATATAGCCGACGGTTGGCCGCAGGTATCCGATGCTATCGTCGACTGGTACGGCTGCAAAAAGCTTGCATATCACTATATCAAACGCTCTCAGACACCCTTCTGCATGATGTTTGACGAGCCAGTGAACGGAAATCTGACGCTGGTTGCTGCAAACGACACGCAGTCTGCCGTACACGCAAGCTACACCGTAACAGATCTGACGACCGGTGCAATTGTAACCAAGGGCAATCTTGAGATAGAGGCGAACGGCTGCACTCGCGTAGAGCAGGTGCCGGAATCCAAGAATGGCTTCTACATGATCATGTGGGAAAGCGACGCAGGCAACGGACAAAATCACTTTACCTGCACCATTGGGGACGGCTGGACTTGGGATGCATATCGTGCATGCATGGAAAAAGCCGGATTCTATGACGAATACGAGGGATT
>CAZCRV010000031.1:0-13773 GCA_964501175.1 uncultured Clostridium sp. | reverse complement strand
CTCCTCCTCGCCTTCTATAACTAAATATTTATGCCGAAAAAACAGGGTTGCCTCATTGAAGCAACCCGTCTTAATTTATTATTCCGCTATTTTGTCAGCCCCATCTGTCTGCTTTTCCTTCTTTTGCACCTTGCACAAAATGCGCGGTTAAAAATCGTATAAAGTTTCTAAAAAGGGGTTGACATTGCGCATGGAAAGTGCTATGATAGGAACTTGCTTGAAAAGAATCATCCAAATTATTGATTGATATAAGGAGAAAACAGATATGACAACCGAGCAGTTGATTACACAAATCATTCTTACTGTTTCCATTTGCATGGTTGCAGGCCTGTTGGTTACGCGACTTGTCAGATTGCTCAATCTCCCCGACGTTACCGCATATCTGATAGCGGGCGTGCTGATCGGCACGTTCTGCCTGGGCGGTGTTTCGCTGGGTGGCATTTATTTGGGCTATAACGCCGTTGTGTTCGAGCAGGAAACGCTCAACGTGGTCTTTGACGTCATCTGCGATGTCGCGCTTGGATTTATCGCATTTGCCATCGGTAGTGAATTCCGCTGGTCGTCGCTCAAAAAGACGGGTAAGGAAGCAACCGTGATCGGTATTCTGCAGGCTGTTGTTGCAACTGTCTTAGTGGACGCTGCGTTGATCGGTATGCATTTTCTTTTACTGCAGGTTACGGGCAAGGACATCCTGCCTCTTCCCGCAGCTATTCTGCTCGGTGCCATTGCCTCTGCAACCGCACCTGCCGCCACCCTGATGGTCGTGCGTCAGTATAAGGCAAAGGGACCTTTGACCAGCCTGCTTTTGCCCATCGTTGCACTGGACGACGCTGTCGGCCTTGTGCTGTTCGCAGTATCCGCGGGTGTTGCAAAGGCTATGATCAGCGGAGAGGTCTCGCTGATCTCAATTGTGCTTGAGCCTATGCTTGAGATCGTGCTCTCCCTTGTACTGGGTTCCGTGATCGGATTTGTTCTGACCTTTGCAGAAAACCTGTTCCATTCCAATTCCAACCGTCTCTCGCTTTCCATCGCATTTGTGTTTGTCACGGTGGCCGTCTCCATGCTGCATTTCGAGATCGGCGGCGTACATATCGGATTTTCCTCGCTGCTGACCTGCATGATGATGGGTACGGTGTTCTGCAACTTCTGCTCCTGCTTCGAGGAAATGATGGAGAGAACCGACAAGTGGACCAAGCCCATTTTCATTCTGTTTTTCGTCATCAGCGGTGCAGAGCTTGACTTATCCGTCTTCCTGCAGCCCATTTTCGTACTGATAGGCGTTATCTACATTCTGTTCCGTTCGCTGGGCAAATACTTTGGCGCACGCGGCAGCTCCATGCTGACACACTCCGACTCCAACGTGCAAAAGTACCTGGGCATTACGCTGCTTCCCCAGGCGGGAGTGGCGCTTGGCATGGTGACCACGGTCTGCGCAGATGCGTCCCTGGCAAGCGTTTCCAATACCGTGCGCTTTGTGGTGCTGTTCGCGGTGCTGATCTACGAGGTGTTCGGTCCTGTGCTGACCAAGTGGGCGTTGACAAAGGCAGGCGACATTACCGCAAAGCCTGAGGGCAAGACTGCACGCCGCCACAACGCGCATCACGCGCACAAGGCCTAAAGGGTCAAATGCCCGCGAAAAAGCGCAAAATTCCTTGCCGATTTGTTCACCATACTTTGATTTTTTCGAAAAATTCGTTCAATTTGCCTATTACAAAATTTAGAAAAAAATGTTATAATAATATTAACGTGCATTGACGGCAAAAAACGAGTGAGGATCAAAGGAGGCACATCTATGTTCTCGATCGGCGACTATATGGTTTACGGCATCAACGGTGTATGTCGTGTACAGGATATTTGCGCATCCCCCTTCGATAAAAAGGATACCCGAACGTTTTACCTCTTAAAGCCCCTGGGGGCAAGCGAGGGATCGGTGATTTATACGCCCACCGATAATGCGCAGGTGCTCATGCGCCCCTTGATGACCAAGGAGCAGGCCGCAGAGCTGATTGAGCGTATGCCCGGGCTTGAGCCCTTGGAGGTTCCCATGGAAAAGATGCGCCGCGATCTGTACAGACAGGCCATGCAATCCTGCGATCCCGAGCAGTACGTGCGCCTGATCAAAACCGTCTATCGCCGCCGTATGGATATGATACAGCAGCACAAGAGACTTTCTGAGACCGATTCGGATTTCGAGCGCAACGCAAAGCTCTCCTTGTATCACGAGCTTTCTGTGGTGCTGGAGGTCAAGTTTGCCGAGGTCGAGCAGTATCTGATCGACCGCCTGGAAACGGCATGAATTGAAAAAAAGGACTGATTTGTAGAAATCAGTCCTTTTTCATTTTATAATCCGTAAAGCTCTGTGTACTTTTTCTCCAAATAATCGGTAAAGTAAGAGGGGTCGAAAGGCTCACCGAGAGCGCGCTCCAAAAGCTCGCCCGGCTTGTAAAGACAGCCGTGCTGCCAGATGCGCTCGCGGTTCCATGCGTTGATGGGCGCAAAGTCGCCCTTTGCAAGGCATGCGTCCACGTCAACCGACTCTTTCATCTTGGCAAGCAACTGTGCACCGTATGCGCTGCCCAGCGCATAGGAGGGGAAGTAACCGATACCGCCACCCGACCAATGGCTGTCCTGCAGCACGCCGCGCGTGTCGTCGGGGACCTCTATGCCCAAGTATTCAAAGTACAGGCGGTTCCAGGCTTCGGGCAGATCCTTGACCTCAAGCTCGCCCGACATGAGCTGCTTTTCCAGCTCGTAGCGCACCATCACGTGGAGCGCGTAAGTAACCTCGTCCGCTTCTGTGCGGATGAGCGAAGGAGTGACCAAGTTGACCGCACGGTACACGTCCTCGGCTTTGTAGTTTGCCAGCCGGGCGGGGAAGCATGCCTGCATGCGAGGGAAAATGAAGTCGATAAAAGCGCGGCTTCTGCCAAGCAGATTTTCGTAAAAACGGCTCTGGCTTTCGTGAATGCCCATCGAAACGCCGCCGTCCAGCAGGGTGTAGGCAAGGGAATCGTCCGAATTCAGGTCGTAGAGCGCGTGTCCGCCCTCGTGAATGACGCTGAACATTGAGCTTGCCAAGTTTTCCTTGTCGTAATTGGTGGTGATGCGCACGTCGTGGTGCGAGCCCAGGCTTGTGGTAAAGGGATGCTCGGTGGTGCCAAGTCCGCAATGATCCATGTCAATGCCCATGGCCTTCATCAGCTCCAGCGCAAATTTTTCCTGCTCTGCTTCAGAGAATTCACCGTGAATGCAAGCGTCGTCAAGCTGGGGAGCGGCCTTGATCTTTGCAATCAGCGGAACGAGGCGAGCGCGCAGCGTCGCGAAAAATTGGTCGCAGCGCTCCATAGTCAGGCCTTCCTCGTATTTGTTCAAGCAGTAGTTGTAGGGGTGCATGTCGGGTGCACAATAAAGCGCAAAACGACGTTCGGTTGCAAAAATCTGCTCAAGATAGGGGCAAAACAGTGCAAAGTCGTTGGTCTGCTTGGCGGTATGCCATGTGTCCTCCGCCCGTACCAGCAGCTGCTGGTAGGCAACGTATTCCTCCATGGGAATCTTTTTCATCTCGCGGATGTCCTTGATCGCCACTTCTACGATGCGCGCCTGCTTTACGTCAAGCTCATCCTTGTGCGCGTCTAAAAATTCCAAAAGCTGTACGGTCGTCTCTCCCGTCGAGAGCAGATAGCTCTCACGGCTGAGTATCGAGAGCGTTTGTCCGCGGTTGGCCGCCGTGCCCCCCGGTGCGGTGGTGGCACCGTCGTAATAAATCAATGCCATAGCGTGGCCAAAGGCGCTGAGCTTGGCCTGCAGCTCTGTCAGCTGCTCGCATGCTTGTAAAAGTTCCATATATATGCTCCTTATTGGGAAATACGCGCCTTGAGCGCAAGTACTCTGCGCACTGCGTTGTCAATCATTTCTTCGGGGATGGTGCCGTCCTTGACCGCCTCCAGCACGGCTGGGTACTGCTTTTCGTAAGAGGAGCAGCAAAGCAGATCGTTGCCCGAGAGCACCGCCTGCACCGCGCTTGCGCGGTCGCCCGTGTAAAGCGTGATGGCGTTCATGTCCAGCGAGTCGGTCATGATCAAGCCCTCAAAGCCCATATCCTCGCGCAAAAGCTTATGCACGGCAGGGGAGAGCGAGGCGGGTACGTCGGGGTCCATGCAGGTGACCATATTGTGTGCCACCATGACCACGGGTGCGCCCGCGTCAATGCCTGCGCGGAAGGGGGCGAGATCACGCGTCAGAAAGGTTTGCATGTCGCGGTCGTCGTGTGCGATCTGGGTGTGCGTGTCCACGTTGTCGCCGTAGCCGGGGAAGTGCTTTAAGCTTCCCACAATGCCCTTTTGGTTCATAGCCGTGACCACGGTTCTGATAAACTCCGCGGTTTCTTCGGGGGCACCTGAGGCGGTTCTCTTGAAGATAAAGCAATCGGGGTCGCTTGACATATCGCAAACGGGGGCGTAGTTGAAATTGACGCCAAGGTCAAGCAAAAGATCTGCTTTTTCTATGGTGTCCTCGCGCACAGCATCAAGGCCGCCCTTGGCGATCAGCTCGCGGGGAGAGGGAAAGGGCTCTGCGCGGAATGCGGGATATTTCGAAGCGCGGACGACCGTGCCGCCCTCGCAGTCGGCTGCGATGAACATGGGCACGGGCGAAGCTGCCTGATAAGAGGCAAGCAGCGCACGCATATCCTCGGGGGTGCGGTTTGCAAAGTCGACGGCATACAAGGTAAAGCCGCCGATGTGATAGTCGGTGACCGCCTTCATGGCCACCTCGTCGTCCTGCGGACGGCGCACGACGAACATCTGACCGATCTTCTGTTCAAGTGTCAGAGAAGCAAGCGTCTGTTCAATATTCATAATGTCCTCCTCAATCCAATTCGCCCAGGTATTCCTCCAGCGTCAGCCCCTGCTCGTAGATCTCGGTGGCCGCCTTGACGCCCACGAAGCGATAGTGCCAGGGCTCGTAGGAATAACCCGTGATGTGTGTTTTATCCGCGGGGTAGCGCAAAATAAAGCCGAAATGGTGGGCGTTGTTGACCAGCCATGCATAGGCGGGATTTTGCGCAAAGGTTTCGTCCAAAGAGACGTAATTGGTGCTGATCAGGTCGATCACGTCGCCTGTGTGGTGCTCGCTTGTACCGGGGGCAGCCGAGTAGGTCAGCACCAGCTGCTCCGCCTGCTCGCGCGTCCAGCCGGGATGCGCGGCCATTTCCTGCTCGGTATAGGTGTTGAACAGGGATTGCTGATAGGAGTAGGAGCGGTAGCCGCTGGTCACCACAATGTCGGTGTACCCATGCGCGTGCAGCTCCTTGATCAAGGCCTCGGTGGCCATGGCGGGATACTTGCGCAGCTCGATCTCCTTGCCGTAAAGCGTCATGGAGCTGTCCAGTTTGACTAAGTCGTCGGGAGAGTAGTGCTCGCCCGAGGTGTGGGTTTTGTTGAGCAGCACCAGGTATTGCGTGTCGGTGGTGTTGATATATTTGGAATAAGGCTTCATGTCAATTTTGTAGTTGTAGTCGGATGTGAGGTTGCCTGCATCGTTGCATGCGCCCGCAAGGCAGCAAAAGCAAAGGGTCAGGCAAAGGAGTGAAATCAAGTGTTTTTTGCTCATTGAAATCTCCTTACGGCTTGTTTTCCACCATCAAAAAATAGGGAGAGGTGGGGGAATTGATGATTTGCACACGAGTGACGCACACCTTGAAGCGGGAAAGCGAAGCAAGATATTCGCAAACCAGCTTGCCCTCCTCGTCTCCCTCCTTGTGACCGGGATAGATGGCGATGTTGAGAATGCCGTCGCAGTCCAGAAGCTCGATGGCGTCACGGATGGCAGGCAGCGTGGTCTCGCGCATGGTGGTAATGGATTTGTCGCCGCCGGGCAGCCAGCCGAGATTGAACATGCCCACGCGGAAGGGCGTTTGCACGTACTGCTTGAGGTTGTGGTGCGAGTCGTGAATCAGGGTCACGTTATCGGGGCAGCCCTCGGCCTCCAGGGTCTTGCGTGTGGAGTCCAGCGCCTGCTGCTGAATGTCAAAGGCGTAAACGTGGCCGCTCTCTCCCACAGCCTTGGAGAGGTAGGCTGTGTCGTGGCCGTTGCCCATGGTAAAATCTACGGCAATATCACCCTCTTTGATATGATTGCCGATAAAGAGCTTGTGCAATGAAAGCAGATCGATCATAATGTGTCTCTTTTCTTAGTTTTTCTTTGGCTTGTCGCCTTTATGTAAGTCCGAGCGCAGGAATTTGAAGGCGCGCTCCACAGCGTCCTTGGAGTTGTACCAGGGCTCGTCGTCATAGCGGTAGTCGAATTTCTTGCAGAACCAGCTGACGTCCTCGCGCAGCTCGTCAAAATAAGTCAGCTCCACGCCCTCGCAGTCGTCGATAAAGGAGCTTACCTTTTTGCGGGGCAGACGGGTCTGACCGTACTGCAGCATTTTTTTGTAGTGCGGCAGGCAGAAATAGGGCTGGGATTTGAGCTTGGCGGGAAAGTCCTCGTCCACGTTCCAAAGCAGCACCGCGGTGGCTACCATGTGCTCAAAGTGGAAGGCGATGCGGTCGCAAACGTAGCAGGTGCCCTCTAATTTGTCAATGCGCTTGGCGCTTCTTGCGGGATTGCCCGAGATCTCGCGGCGCAGCTGGTCGAGGTGACTTTCCAGCGTCAGCGCCATGCCAAGGCGGTTCTTGCGCACGAACATCATATCGTAATGCGTGCGGCAAAAGCCCTCCTCGTTGGTGCGGATGCGGATGTCGGGCTCCATCATGGAGGCACCCAGGATCAGATCCAGCTCGTTTTCCTCCAGTTTATTGTAAATGGCGCAAAAGGGGCAACCGAGCGAATGGTCTGCGGCAGAGGCCTCGAACGCCTCGTTGACGGGTATGGTATAAATCTGTTCCATGAAATCCTCCGAGAGCAAATTTTGTTCATTTTTTATTATATCACGGCACACGCACGGCATGCAAGTGCATTTTGTAAAATTATATATGTTCTGTGTTGTGCTTTTTTCAAAGACTCGGGGTGAAGCGCGCAGAAACCGTTCGGATTCGCGTTCTCCCCCCTGCGCTTGGTACAGGGCAGCGCCAAAATCTCCCCCCTCCCGGAGGGGGGCTATGCAAGTGAGCATGTCTTTTGAAAAGCTTTTCGTTGAGGTGCACAATGATTAGATCAATTTTGTTTATAAAAGTAGCCGGTGTCCGGCAAGTGGAAAGCGAAGAAACGCGAGGCTACCTTCACAGCCCCCCTCCGGGAGGGGGGAATGTGCAGCGCCGGTCTGCCTTGGCGCAGGGGGGAGAACGCGAATCCGAACGGCTTCTGCGCGCTATTGTTTGTGCATTCATGCAAAGCGCTTTGAACCTTAATTAACGCTTTCTTTTATTACTTGATCGATATAATCGCAAATACGGGCGAAATTATGATCAATTTGCGAGTTAGTAACGCGAATGACTTTCAGTCCGTACTTGCCTAAAATTTCTGTGCGTAAGGCATCTTTTTTCATTTGTTCTTCTGCAGCGTGCTGTATGCCGTCTACCTCGATGATGAGTTTAGCTTTATGGCAATAAAAATCTGCAATGAAATTATCTATAGGTTTTTGTCTTTGGAATCGCACCGGATATTTCGATAAAAAATCGTACCATAAGCGGTTTTCCTGTCGAGTAGGATTGTTACGCATATTTTGCGCAAGCTTTACATTCTTTTTGTTGTAGGGTAAAGACATTTCCGGCTCCTTATGACGATTCGTTCACTGTGTCATATGCTTTAGTATCAATTGATAGTTCTGAAATAGGTATCGGCAAGGCTGTTGAAAAACAGTCTGCGCGTGCGGAAAAGGTCGGTTCTATTTCTGCCGAAATGTACGGCGTTGGTTAAGATCATGGCCCAAAGGCGGCTGTCTCTGTCCACGTAAAGCGCAGTTCCCGTAAAGCCGGTGTGTCCGTAGCTGCCCTCGGAGAACAAAGCACCCGTCAGCATGGAGAAGCTTGGTGTGAGCTGAAAGCCAAGGCCGCGATTCTCGTTTTTGCCAGGGGTAGCGTTGTATATCGCTTTCTCAAAGGTACGGGGACTTAAATAAAGACCTGAGTCACACTTGCCGCCCGAGGCGATCATGCGCGCAAAGCGAATCATGTCGTCAAGCGAGGAGAATACGCCCGCATTGCCCGAAACGCCGCCCATAAACGAGGCGTTTTCGTCGTGCACGCGTCCGCAAAGATATTCGCCGTGCAAAGAAGAGAATTCGGTGGTCACCACGTTCTTGGTGGTGGGATTGTAGCAGGTATGATGCATCCCCAGCGGCTCAAACACCTCGTGCGCGGCCAGCTCGTCCAAGGGGGCGTTGCCCACCTTCTCCAGGATCTTTTGCAAAAGGATATAGCCCATACAGGTATAATGCACCTGCTCGCCCGGCTCGCACCAGGGCTTTGAGCGCAGAATTACCTCAACGGCCTTTCCCGGATCGTCGGTCTGCGTCCAGAGCGGAATGTGCGGGGTCAGCCCCGAATTGTGGTGCATCAGATGTCGCACAGTCACGTCGCCGCGTCCCGCGGGCGCGTCTGCGGGAATCTCAAAATAGCGGGAGAGCGTGTCCGAGAGCTCAAGCTCGCCGCGCTCGATCATGCGCAAAGCCACCATGGTAGTGGACACCAGCTTGGAAAGCGAAGCCAGATCAAACAGCGTGTCGCGCTCCAGAGGCAGGGGAGTGGGATTGACCTGACGGTTTCCCATATAGCCGCTGTCAAGCAAGGCGTCACCGCAGCCGATGGCGTAAGCAATGCAAGGGTATGCCTCTATCTCCAGGCCTTTTTGCAGGATTCTGACAGAGCGGGAAAAATCAAGAGATTGTTGCATGGTGGGGGCTCCTTTCAAGCGTGGTTTGTTTTTTTATTATATCGCATTTTTCGATCTGTGACAAGAGGATTTTTTCATTTTCGCGCCAACATATGAAGGACTTTTTATTGACAACCATGTTTTCCGTGTGTTATAATGATAACAAGAAAAGAAAGGTTTTGTGTCAAAACAGCTTTTCGGTTCTGTATTTTTATATGCGGAGGTTATTTTCCCATGATTAAGAGATCTGAACTCAAAAAGAATGCAAAGGCTGCTCTGAAGGGTCACTGGGGCGTTGCCATTCTGGTTGGCTTGGCGCTTATGGGTGTCAATCTGGTTGTAGGCATGATTCCCGTGATCGGTTGGATCGTAAGCATTGCCGCTGTGGTACTGGAATTCGGTACGGCAGCATTCTATCTGAGTGTTATTCGCGCAGGAGACATTCAGTTTACCACCCTGTTCACCGTTCCCTTTGGCTCCCTTGACGGTTTCTTTAAGAAGCTGGGCACCTACTGGCTCAAGGTTCTGTACCTGTTCCTGTGGAGACTGCTGTTCATCATTCCCGGTATCGTCAAGTCCTACTCTTACGCAATGACCGAGTACATCCTGCTTGACAATCCCGAGCTGACTGCAAACGAAGCGATCACCAAGAGCCGCGAGATGATGAATGGATACAAGTGGAAGCTGTTCGTGCTTGATCTGTCCTTTATTCTGTGGAGACTGCTTTGCATGATCCCCGTAGTTGGTACCGTAGTCAACGTTCTGTACTTGACTCCTTACGTATCTGCAACCAGAGCTGCTTTCTACGAAGAGCTCAAGAAGGTTAATCCTTAATTTTACATAAGGAAAAAGCGCAGCCCATGGGCTGCGCTTTTTATGTACGTTTCCTTGACATTTATAATGCTGAGTGATATAATGAACGTAAGTTATGACCCCCGGGAGGAAAACATGAAGATCTCTGTTATCAAGCAAAAAGCAAAAAAGGCGCTGCAGGGGAATTGGCTTTGCACCACCTTTGTATTTGTCCTGCTAATCCTTTTGATGATCGCGCTGGATGCGTCGGTGATCGGCACGGTATTTTCGGGGCTGCTTACCTTTGGCTATGCGGCGTTTTGCCTGGAGCTTGTCAAGAGCAAGCATGCAAGCGTGGGAGCGTTTTTTGGCGGGATGTTCAAGGGCTTTTTCAAAAAATGGGGAGCTTCGCTGCTGGTTGGGCTGTATACGCTTTTGTGGAGCCTGCTTCTGATCATTCCCGGCCTTGTCAAAAGCTATTCCTACGCCATGACTCCCTATATCATGGCCGAAAAGCCGGATATGGGTGTGAATGACGCCATTACCAAGAGCCGACAGATCATGAACGGACATAAATGGCAGCTGTTTTGCCTGGATCTTTCCTTTACGGGCTGGATGCTGCTCAGTATTGTGACACTTGGAATCGGATTCTTTTACGTCTGGCCGTATTATAACGCGGCAAGAGCGGCCTTTTACAGAGAGATCAAAAAGGGCGGAAAAAAGTAAGCATCATAATAACGAAAAAAGTCGCGGGACTCCGATTGGAGTTCCGCAACTTTCATTTTTCGGATCAAATATCAGTGCCAGCCAAGTGCCTCGAACCAACCGTCGATGACGCCTGTAAACGACAGAATGATCAGCACTGCTGCTTCAAGCACGAAGAGCACGACGGTGATGATGTTGAGCACGAGGGCGATGGCAGAGGTGATTTTTGCACCCTTCTTCAAACCGGAATCGGGCTCCTTTTTGACCAGAACCTTTGCAACGATTGCCATAACCAGGCTGACGATCCAGCCGGGAATGCCGATGATGGGACCAAAGCCGCCAAGTGCACCGGGCAGGGAGAGAATGCCGAGAACCAAGCCCCAAATGCTCTTTGCCTTACTCTTGAAAGCGGTTTCTACAACCTGTTCTTCGGGAATGTTGTTGGTGTTGCCATAGTAGCCCCCTAACAATATTTGGAAATTTCGTTATATTATTATACATAATACGAGCCTTGATTGCATGGTTTTTTTCTGAAAAAGTTTCGATCCGATCGCACATATTCATGCTTTTTTTTGCATATGTTGTAGCGAGTAAAAGCGTTCTTGCAAGAAAGGCCTTGCCGGAACCGGAAAAGGAGAGACAGGGATGAATTCATACCGGAATACCGAGGGCATGCAGATCCCTCTTTGTGACAAAACTGTGCTTTGTGAGGTGGCGGGGGATTTCTCGCTGCCCGATTATCAGCCTGAGATCAAGCGGCTTTTGCGCATTCGTCCGTGCGTGCTGCCGCCCTCGCATTACGCGAGCGCGGACAACGCCGAGTTTTCGGGCACCTTGGATTACTATGTGCTGTATATGGGCAATGACGGCGGACTTTATTGCGCGCCCTTGCATACCGAGTATGCGCTGAGCGTGCCGTTTGATGCGGGGCTTGGCAGCGTCAGCCTTTGCATGGCGGACGTAGAGCCCGAGAGCGTGGTGGGCAGAGTTAGCGCGCCGCGCAAGCTGAATGTCCGTTGCAGATTGCGCGCAGGCGTGCGTATTTTCGGCACACTGCCGCAAAGTGAGCAGACCGAAGGCGTGGTTGACCCCTTCTCGGTGGAGCGGCTTGCTTGCGAGCAGAGCTTTGCGCGCGTGGATTATGGTGTTGGTGAGATGCTGCGCCTTGGCGAGGATATTCTGACCGATTCTCACGGGCGTAATATGAGATTGGTGTGCGCCGAAGGGCAGGTGCACGTGCAGGAGAGCTCCGCGGGTACGGGCGTGATCAATTGCCGCGGCGAGGTGGAGCTCAAGCTGATGATGAGTGCCGAGGAGCAGGGGAGCCTGCCCGATCCCGTGCCCACGTATCTTGTGCGCAAGCTGCCGTTTTCGGGCAGCATTGAGGTGGCGTCCGCCATGCCGGGCAGCGAGTGCTGCGTGGCAGGCAAATGCGCCGAGCTGAGCGTGGCGGTTGAGGAGACGTATATGCACGCCGAGGTGGGCGTGGTGCTGCAGGCGCACGTCATGACCAATGTCCCCGTGTGCTATACCAAGGATATTTTCTCCACCAAAAAGGCGTGCGATTGCGTATATGACGAGTATGAATTGCCCCGTGCCATTCGCGCTTTGGGCGGCAATTTCACGCAAAGTGACAGCCTGGCGCTTGCCAAGGCGGACATTCCCGCAGGCTGCAGCATCGTGGACGTTTGCGGCAGCGCCGAGGCAGAGGGGATGAGCTGGGAGCGCGGCAGATGCGCGATCAGCGGCAACAGTCATTATATCGTGCTGACGCATATGGACGGCGAGGTGACACCGCACGAGATCATGCTGCCCTGGAGATATGAGTTTGAATGCGCCAGGGAGCCCTCGGATTGGCGCGCACGCGTGCAGGTGCTTTCCTGCCGCGCCCGCGTGGACGGGGAACGCATCGGCATCGATGCGGAGATCGCTTGCGCTGTTGAGGCATGGGATACTGCTCATGCCAAGGTTCTGCGCAGCGTCAGCTTTGGCGATGCTGTGGGAGGCAAGAGCGGTGCGTTCGTGGTGTGCTATCCGTCGGCAGCGGATTCGCTTTGGAGCGTGGCCAAGCGGTATGCGACCTCCATGCAAGCCATCCGCGCTGCAAACGATCTGGACGGTGATGCACCCGCAGACGCGCATGCGTCGATTGAAGGATGCAAATATCTGATCGTGTAAAATTTCCGGGAAAGCCTTTGCGAAAGCAAGGGCTTTTCAGTTTTTCCTTGACGAATGCGGGGAAATGATTTATAATGGAGTTGAAGTAAAAAAGCAGGAGGGCTATATGCGATTCTCGATTTTCAAATTTTTGGCACTTTTCGTATGCTCGATTCTTGTGCTGGCCACCGTGTCTTGCGGACCGCAGGGGGAGCAAGGTGACCCTGTTGAGTCGGGCGGAACCGAGGCACCGTCGTCCGGCGAGCAATCCACCCAAAAGCAGGAGGAGCAGACCGAAGCTCCCAAGCCGACCGTTACGGTCAAGACCGAGGGAGACGTGGCAACCGTGACCTCGAGCGAGGGATTGGTGTATACCGCTACGGGCTTTTCGCAGGTCGAGGGAGAGAATTTCGTCTTTGCCGAGGCTTTGGACGTCGCATTTACCGAGGGCTTGTCGGCCGATGAGTTCAATCGCTTCTCCTTGACCTATAGTGCCTCTGCACCTCTGCACGTTTTCGTGACCTATCTCAATCCAAGCGACAGAGAGCTGACCGAGGACTTCTATCTGGAGGCGGGCGAGGGCGTATTCTCGGGTCTGATTAAGGGATATCTTGATCAGAGAAACGTCCACTCCCTGATGCGCATCCGTATCGAGCCCTGCAAGGGTGAGGCGGCGGAATTCGCGCTGTACCGTGTCAAAACCGAAACAATTCCCGTGTATATCAAATCCGAGGACGAGTCCACCTTCTATATTGACAACGGTCGCTTCAAGCTGGGCGTGGATATGGGCTGGGGCGGTACCATCAACTATATCGAGGATATGACGCACGAGGAGCCCGGCCTTACCAACCTGGTCAACAAGCACGACACGGGGCGCTTGATCCAGCAATCCTATTACGGAACTGGTGCGATCGAGGGCGTTTTCGAATGGGGCAGCTTCAACGATTCGGAGCATTGGCCCTACAATCCCGTGCAGGGCGGCGACAAGGGCAACAAGGCAAGCCGCCTGATTGACGTCTGTGTTGGCGAGAACTACGTGTATATCAAATCGCAGCCCATGGACTGGGGCAAGGTGGATTACATCACGCCCAGCTATATGGAAAATACCTATACGCTGGAAAAGGATTATATCCGCGTGGACAACCGCTTTGTGGACTATTCCGGCTGGGAGCATCCCTTTACGGGACAGGAGCTGCCCGCGTTGTATACGGTCAGCTATCTGGATACCTTTATCTGGTATAACGGCAACGAGCCCTGGACGGGTGACGCCGTTTCCGTGCGTGACGATCTGGAATTCTGGGGCGA